>NZ_JBMAWR010000016.1:0-140161 GCF_048586865.1 Pseudomonas bharatica
CCCCCCCCCCCCCCCCCCCCCCCCCCCCCCCCCCCCCCCCCCCCCCCCCCCCCCCCCCCCCCCACAGGGTCCGCGTCCCGCTTTAGATATGCAGCGCATGCCCCAACGCCCGCAGCGCCGCTTCCTGCACCGCCTCACCCAGTGTCGGGTGTGCATGGATGGTCCCCGCCACATCCTCCAGCCGCGCGCCCATCTCCAGTGACTGGGCAAAGGCCGTGGACAGTTCGGAAACCCCGACGCCCACCGCTTGCCAGCCGACGATCAGGTGATTGTCACGCCGTGCCACCACGCGCACGAAGCCGCTCTTCGATTCCAGGGTCATGGCCCGGCCATTGGCGGCGAAGGGGAACTGCGCCACCAGGCAATCCAGTCCCTCTTCCTTGGCAGTTTCCGGGGTCTTGCCTGCCACCACGACCTCAGGATCGGTGAAGCACACCGCCGCGATGGCGGCAGGCGCGAAGGCCCGCTGCCTGCCGGCGATCAGTTCGGCGACCATCTCGCCCTGGGCCATGGCCCGGTGCGCCAGCATCGGCTCACCTGCCACGTCACCGATGGCCCAGACGTTGCGCATGCTGGTCTGGCAGCGCTCGTCGATGGCGATGGCGGCGCCGTTCATCTTCAGGTCCAGGGCTTCGAGGTTGAAGCCTCTGGTCCGCGGACGACGTCCCACGGCGACCAGCACCTGGTCGGTTTCCAGGGACAACTCCTCGCCATCCGGCGTGCGCACCTTCAGGTGTTTGGTCGCGGCGTCGAAGCCTTCGACGCTGTGCCCGAGGTACAGCTGCACGCCAAGCTTCTTCAGCGATTCGGCCACCGGCTGGGTCAGTTCGGCGTCGTAGGTCGGCAGGATGCGCTCGCGGGCTTCCACCACGCTGACCTCCACGCCGAGCTTGCGGTAGACGATGCCCAGCTCCAGGCCGATATAGCCGCCGCCGACCACGGTCAAGCGCTTGGGCAGGGCCTTGGGCGACAAGGCTTCGGTGGAGGAGATCACCGCGCCGCCCAGCGGCAGTATCGGCAATTCGACGCTGCTGGAACCGGTGGCGAGCAACAGGTGCTCGCAGCGGATGCGCAGGTCCTGCCCGTCGATTTCCACCAGCTTGCCGTCGATGATCCTGGCCCAGCCGTGGATCACCTTGACGTCGTTTTTCTTCAGCAGGGCGGCAACGCCAGTGGTCAGGCGGTCGACGATGCCGTCCTTCCAGGCCACGCTCTGCCCGATATCCAGGCTTGGCGTGGCGACCTTGATGCCGAGCGTGGATTTGCGGCTGTGCAGCTCGGTCTGATGGAACTGCTCGGCCACATGGATCAGCGCCTTCGACGGAATGCAGCCGATGTTCAGGCAGGTGCCACCGAGGGCCTGGCCTTCGACCAGGATGGTGGGGATGCCCAGTTGTCCGGCGCGGATCGCGGCGATATAGCCGCCGGGGCCGCCGCCGATGATCAGCAGGGTGGTGTCCAGGGTCTGCATGCTTACTCCACGAACAGGCTGGCGGGTTGTTCGAGCAGGCCGCGCACGGCCTGGATGAATTGTGCGGCGTCCATGCCATCGACCACCCGGTGATCGAAGGAGCTGGAGAGGTTCATCATCTTGCGGATGACGATCTGGCCGTTGACCACCATGGGCCGCTCGACGATGCGGTTGACCCCGACGATCGCCACTTCCGGGGTGTTGACCACCGGCGTGCTGACGATACCGCCCAGCGCGCCGAGGCTGGTCAGGGTGATGGTCGAGCCGCTGAGTTCGTCGCGGCTGGCCTTGTTGCTGCGTGCGGCCTGGGCCAGGCGCGAAATTTCGCTGGCGTTATGCCACAGGCTGCCGGCTTCGGCATGGCGCAGCACCGGCACCATCAGGCCGTTGTCGCCCTGGGTGGCGATGCCCACGTGCACCGCGCCGTGGCGGATGATGACCTGGGCTTCGTCGTCATAGGTGGCGTTGATCTGCGGGAAGTCGCGCAGGGCCACGACCATGGCGCGCACCAGGAACGGCAGCAGGGTCAGCTTGCCGCGGCTTTCGCCGTATTTGCCGTTGAGGTGCTGGCGCAGTTCTTCCAGGGCGCTGACGTCGATCTCTTCCACATAGCTGAAGTGGGCGACGCGGCGCTTGGCGTCCTGCATGCGCTGGGCGATCTTGCGGCGCAGGCCGATCACCGGGATCTGCTCGCTGTCCTCGCGCTTGGCGTAGCCGCCCGGGGCGCCGTTGCCGCTGCGGGTCGGCTGGGTGAGGAAGGCGTCGAGGTCCTCGTGGAGAATGCGCCCGGCCGGGCCGCTGCCGTGGACGTAACGCAGTTCGATCCCGGCATCCCAGGCGCGCTTGCGCACGGCGGGGGAGGCGAGGGGTTTTTCATTGGCGCCACGGGGTACGATCGGTGCCTTCTCGACCGCTGCGGCGGCGATGTGCGGTTTGGCCGCCGGCGCTTCCACCGCTGCCGGAGCCGGTGCCGGTTTCGGCTCGGGTGCTGCTGCAACCACCGGTGCCGGCTTGCCGGCGCTTTCCTGATGATTGCCGGCCCCTTCGACTTCGATGCGGATCAGCTCGCTGCCCACCGCCATGACCTCGCCGGGCTGGCCGCCCAGGGCCAGGACCTTGCCGGAGACCGGCGAAGGAATTTCCACCGTGGCCTTGTCGGTCATGACATCGGCCACCACCTGGTCCTCGGTGATGGTGTCACCGACCTTGACGAACCATTCCACCAACTCTACCTGCGCGATGCCTTCGCCGATGTCCGGCATCTTGATGACGTGCGTGCCCATTCAGACCTCCATGACCCGTTTCAATGCCGCACCGACCCGCGAAGGGCCAGGGAAGTACGCCCACTCCTGCGCGTGCGGGTAGGGGGTGTCCCAGCCGGTGACGCGTTCGATGGGCGCTTCCAGGTGGTGGAAGCAATGTTCCTGGACCAGCGACACCAGCTCGGCACCGAAGCCGCAGGTGCGCGTGGCTTCATGCACCACTACGCAACGGCCAGTCTTCTTCACCGACTCGACGATGGTTTCCAGGTCCAGCGGCCACAGGCTGCGCAGGTCGATGACCTCGGCATCGACGCCGGTTTCCTCGGCGGCGACCTGGGACACGTAGACCGTGGTGCCATAGGTCAGCACGGTAACGTCGTTGCCCGGACGGGTGATCGCCGCCTTGTCCAGCGGCACCGTGTAGTAGCCGTCCGGCACGGCGCTGGCCGCATGCTTCGACCAAGGGGTTACCGGGCGATCATGGTGGCCGTCGAAGGGGCCGTTATACAGGCGCTTGGGTTCGAGGAAGATCACCGGGTCGTCGCATTCGATCGAAGCAATCAACAGGCCCTTGGCGTCGTAGGGGTTGGATGGCATCACCGTGCGCAGGCCGCAGACCTGGGTGAACATTGCCTCGGGGCTCTGGCTGTGGGTCTGGCCGCCGTAGATACCGCCGCCGCAGGGCATGCGCAGGGTCAACGGGGCAACGAATTCACCGGCCGAGCGGTAGCGCAGGCGGGCCATCTCGGAAACGATCTGGTCGGAGGCGGGGTAGAAGTAGTCGGCGAACTGGATTTCCACGACCGGGCGCAGGCCGTAGGCGCCCATGCCCACGGCGGTGCCGACGATGCCGCTTTCCGAAATCGGCGCGTCGAACACCCGGGACTTGCCGTACTTGCTCTGCAGGCCCTCGGTGCAGCGGAACACGCCGCCGAAATAACCGACGTCCTGGCCGTAGATGACCACGTTGTCGTCGCGCTCGAGCATGATGTCCATGGCCGAGCGCAGGGCCTGGATCATGGTCATGGTGGTGGTCGACATGGCGGTTTCAACCTGGATGGAAGTGTTGTGGTCGTTCATGTCAGATCCCCAGTTCCTGGCGCTGCCGGCGCAGGTGCGCGGGCATTTCCTTGTAGACGTCCTCGAACATCGAGGCCGGGCTCGGCATCTGGCCGCCGGCCAGGGTGCCGTACTGCTCGGCTTCCTTCTGCGCGGCGATGATTTCCGCGTCCAGCTCGGCACTGACCTGCTGGTGCTCTTCTTCGGACCAATGGCCGTTGGCGATCAGGTGCTGTTTCAGGCGCACGATCGGATCGCCCAGGGGGAAGTGAATCCAGTCGTCGGCGGGGCGGTATTTCGAGGGATCGTCGGACGTGGAGTGCGGGCCGGCGCGGTAGGTGACCCACTCGATCAGCGTCGGGCCGAAGCCGCGGCGGGCGCGTTCGGCGGCCCAGCGCGAGGCGGCGTACACCGCGACGAAGTCGTTGCCGTCCACCCGCAGCGAGGCGATTCCGCAGCCCACGCCACGGCCGGCGAAAGTGGTGGCTTCGCCACCGGCGATGGCCTGGAAGGTGGAGATGGCCCACTGGTTGTTGACCACGTTGAGGATCACCGGGGCGCGGTAGACGTGGGCGAAGGTCAGGGCGGTATGGAAATCGGATTCGGCGGTAGCACCGTCGCCGATCCAGGCCGAGGCGATCTTGGTATCGCCCTTGATCGCCGAGGTCATGGCCCAGCCGACCGCCTGGACGAACTGGGTGGCAAGGTTGCCGCTGATGGTGAAGAAGCCGGCCTCGCGCACCGAGTACATGATGGGCAACTGGCGACCCTTGAGCGGATCGCGCTCGTTGGACAGCAACTGGCAGATCATCTCGGTCAGCGACACTTCCCGGGCCATCAGGATGCTCTGCTGGCGATAGGTCGGGAAGCACATGTCGCTGCGGTTCAGGGCCAGGGCCTGGGCACTGCCGATGGCTTCCTCGCCCAGGCTCTGCATGTAGAAGGACATTTTCTTCTGGCGCTGGGCGACCACCATGCGGCTGTCGAACTGGCGGGTCTTCATCATTGCCCGCATGCCCTGGCGCAGGACCTGCGGGTCGATGCCCTCGGCCCAGGGGCCTACGGCATTGCCTTCGGCGTCGAGAACGCGGATCAGGCTGTAGGCCAGGTCCGAGGTATCGGCAGGTTCGACGTCGATGGCGGGTTTGCGGACTTGCCCTGCGTCATTCAGGCGCAGGTAGGAGAAATCGGTCTGGCAGCCTGGCCGGCCGGTGGGCTCGGGCACATGCAAACGCAGTGGGGCGTACTCGTTCATTGCTTTTTACGCTCGCTCTGTCTTGTGTTTTTGTTGAGCTTTGACGCAGTAGCTACTGGGACCCGGCTTGTGACCGGCTTGTGACCGGGAAGTCAGTCTTGTCTTAATGATATTCCGGCCCCGGAAGAATATTTTTCTGATGTTCGTTGCCTTTGTTCGAGCGGACGGATAAATATTCTGCAAAAGAACAAAAGGCGGGAAGATTTATCTCATGCGCAAACTGGATCGCACTGACATCGGCATTCTCAACAGCCTTCAGGAAAACGCGCGGGTCACCAACGCCGAACTGGCGCGTTCGGTGAACCTGTCGCCGACGCCCTGCTTCAACCGGGTCAAGGCGCTGGAGGAATGCGGCGTGATCCGCCAGCAGGTGACCTTGCTGGCGCCGGAGGTACTGGGGCTGGACGTCAACGTGTTCATTCACGTCAGCCTGGAGAAGCAAGTGGAGCAGTCGCTGCATCGCTTCGAGGAAGAAATCGCCGAACGGCCCGAGGTAATGGAGTGCTACCTGATGACCGGGGACCCGGATTATCTGCTGCGGGTGTTGTTGCCGAGCATCCAGGCGCTGGAGCGGTTTCTCGATTACCTGACGCGGTTGCCGGGGGTGGCGAATATTCGTTCGAGCTTTGCCTTGAAACAGGTCAGGTACAAGACGGCGCTGCCGTTGCCGGCCAATGGGTTGACCCTGCGAGAGCCACGCTAGAAAGAGCACCGCCTATCCTGTGGGAGCGGGTTCACCCGCGATGACGATGGTGAATTCACCGACGTAATCGCGGGTGAACCCGCTCCCACAGGGTCCGCGTCCTATCAACAGGGTGTAGAAAATCACGATCAATCGCCGCCATCACCGCTTGATATTTTGAACAGCCCCTGAGTATGTTGTCCGGGTCGCCGTTTCCGGCATGCGAAAACAACAAGGACAGAGTCATGACGACCAATGTTCAGCGTTCCCTGGAAGAGCGCTTGACGGGCATTGATGAAATCGAATGCGTTACGCCGGATCTCAACGGCGTGCCGCGCGGCAAGGTGATGACGGCCGAGGGCTTCCTCGAAGGCCGACGCCTGCAACTGGCGCGAGGCGTGCTGTTGCAATGCATCATGGGCGGCTACCCGCCGGCGCGCTTCTATGGCGGCGACGATGGCGACCTGGCGCTGGTCGCCGATCCGGCGCAGATCCACCGCCTGCCCTGGAGCGCCGAACCCCGCGCCCTGGCCATCTGCGATGCCGACGAATTGAGCGGCGAACGTTCCGGCCTGTCCACCCGCGGCCTGCTCAAGACAGTGATCGCCCGCTATGCCGCACGCGGCCTGGCGCCGGTGGTGGCGACCGAGCTGGAGTTCTTCGTTTTCGCGCCCAACACCGACCCGACCCGGCCATTCCAGCCTCCGCTGGGCCTGGACGGGCGCCGCGAAGATGGCCATTCGGCGTTCAGCGTCAGTTCCAACAACGGCCTGCGCCCGTTCTTCCAGGAGGTGTACCGCTGCATGGCAGCGCTCGGGCTGCCGCGCGATACCTTCATGCACGAGATGGGTGTCAGCCAGTTCGAGATCAACCTGCTGCATGGCGATCCGCTGCTGCTGGCCGACCAGACCTTCCTGTTCAAGCACCTGCTCAAGGAGGTCGCGCTCAAGCATGGCCTGACCGTGGTGTGCATGGCCAAGCCGCTGGCACATACCCCGGGCAGCTCGATGCACATTCACCAGAGCGTGGTGGAGATTGGCAGCGGCCGGAACGTTTTCAGCGATGCCGGCGGCAAGCCCACCGATACCTTCCTGCATTTCATCGGTGGCCAGCAGGCGTGCATGGCCGACTTCACCGCACTGTTCGCCCCGAACGTCAACTCCTACCAGCGCCTGTGCCATCCCTACGCATCGCCGAACAACGCCTGCTGGTCCGAGGACAATCGCGCCGCCGGCCTGCGCATTCCGGCCAGTTCACCCGTGGCCCGGCGTGTGGAAAACCGCTTGCCGGGGGCCGATGCCAACCCCTACCTGGCCATCGCCGCCAGCCTCGCCGCCGGCCTGCATGGCATCGAGAACGGCCTGCAACCGGCCCCGGCGATCCAGGGTGAGTTCGCGGTGCCGGATCACCTGTCGCTGCCGTGCACGCTGCATGCGGCGCTGGATCGCCTCAAGCGCAGCAGCCTGGCGCGTGAGCTGTTCGGCGAGGAGTTCATCGCCGGTTATATCGCCACCAAGACCCAGGAGCTGACCAGCTTCTTCGACGAGATCACCCCTTGGGAGCGGCGCGTGCTGGCGGCCCAGGCCTGACCGGCAATCCACGGAATAGAAGGCCGATTACGCGGGTTCCTGGCGTAATCGGCCTTTTGTTTTTTTCGCCGGTGCCGGCCGCGCGGCGGGAATAATCACTTATGCTTTCACGCAGTTTTTCCACCAGCCCAAGAGGTCGTTCGGGACGCTGATGCGCACTATCTGGAAGTCTTTTCGCGCGTTGTACTTCGCTGCTCTGATGATGTTGATCGGCTCCGGCCTGCTGAGCACCTACCTTGCCCTGCGCCTTAGCGCCGACCAGGTCGACAGCCTGTGGGTCGGTGCCCTGATGGCTGCCAACTATTTCGGCCTTGCCCTGGGTGGCAAGATCGGTCACCGCCTGATCGCCCGGGTCGGGCATATCCGCGCCTATGCCACCTGCGCCGGGATCGTCGGTGCCGCGGTACTGGGCCATGGTCTGGTCAGCTTCCTGCCGGCGTGGCTGTTCCTGCGGGTCATCGTCGGCCTCGGGATGATGTGCCAGTACATGGTCATCGAGAGCTGGCTCAACGAGCAGGCCGATGCCAAGCATCGTGGCGCGGTGTTCAGCGGCTACATGATCGCCTCCTACCTGGGCCTGGTCCTGGGCCAGTTGATCCTCGTGGTCCATCCGCAACTGGGCCCCGAGCTGCTGATGCTGGTGGCGATGTGCTTTGCCCTGTGCCTGGTGCCGGTGGCCCTGACCCGGCGCATCCACCCGGCGCCGCTGCGGCCGGCTCCGATGGAGCCGCGTTTCTTTATCAAGCGGGTGCCGCAGTCGTTGAGCACGGTGCTGGGCTCGGGGCTGATCGTCGGTTCGTTCTATGGCCTGGCACCGCTCTATGCCTCGAAGCAGGGCCTGAGTACCGAGCAGGTGGGTATCTTCATGGGCGTATGCATCTTTGCCGGCCTGCTGGTGCAGTGGCCGCTGGGCTGGTTGTCGGACCGCTACGACCGTGCCGTGCTGATCCGCAGCGTGGCCATCGGCCTGGCGATCGCCTCGCTGCCGTTGGCGATCCTGCCCGGGGTGCCGATGGCGGTGCTGTTCGCGGCCGGCTTCCTGGTCTCGCTGCTGCAGTTCTGCCTGTACCCGCTGGCCGTGGCGTTCTCCAACGACCACGTGGAAAGCGAGCGGCGGGTCTCGCTGACGGCGATGCTGCTGGTCACCTATGGCGTCGGCGCGAGTATCGGGCCACTGGCGGCAGGGGTGCTGATGAAGGCCTTTGGCGACCAGATGCTCTATGCCTTCTTCACCTTCTTCGCCCTGGTGCTGGTCTGGCGCATTCGTCCCGATGCGGTCACCGGGTTGCACCAGGTGGAAGATGCGCCGTTGTCCCACGTGGCCATGCCGGCAGCCAGCTCGCCCCTGGCCGCTGCCCTCGACCCGCGGGTCAACGAGCAGGTGGTCCAGGAACAGATGCAGACGCCGGTCGCAGCCGAGGATACCGAAGCCGAGGACGAGGCGGGGGAGGTCAAGGACGGGCAGGTGGTCGAGGAACCGGCCAAGCCGCTTTGAAACGAAACGGGGACCGCATGCGGTCCCCGTTTTCCTGTCAGTAGTCGTCTTTGTCGAAGCGTCGCGCTTCGCGCTGCAATTGATAGACGAAACTCTCGATCTTGCGCTGCATCTGCCCGGTCAGGTTATGGAAGCGCACGCCGGCGAAGGTGGCGTTCAGGCGCTCCTCGAAATGCAGATGGCGCAGTTCCACCGACATCTGGGTCAGGCTCAGGGGCCCGCTGGCGGCGAACTTGTCGTAGACCTGGCCCAGTTGCAGGCGCTCTTCGATATTGCCTTCGAAGCGCAGCTTGCAGCCGGTGGCAGAGATGTCCAGAAGCTTGCCGCGGATGGCACCCACGCCCTTGAGCTTGTCACCGTCAAGGACGATGTCGACCAGTTGCGAGAGCTTGAGGGCGGCACGGAAGGCATTGCGGCGCTGATGGTAGGTCACTTCCTCGGGCAGGGTGCCGCGGTAGCAGCGCACGTCGCCGGAAGAGTCGATGGTCAGTGGCTGGTTGCATTCCCAGGCGATCCGCACGCCGTCATGGAAACCTTCGACCCGAAAGGGCTCGCCGTTTTCCAGGAAGCGCTCGCCGTCGCGGGGGATCATTTCATCCAGGGCCAGGACGTTGTTGTCACGGTCGACCTCGACCACGTAGCTCTGGAAACGCTGGCTGCGCTCATGGAAGGTAATGATCAGCGGATCATGGCTCTCTTGCAGCATCCGCAGGTTGGCGGCAATTTCCAAAGGCGTGTTGAACACCTTCGGAGGCTGCGGAGCTTCTACGTCATTGAACACGGTTGATGAATCTCCAGGCAAAAACGACACACGCACAAGGCATTTTGCCAGTATGCGCTATGGCTTGATAGAGGGTCACGCCTGGCTGAGCGCACGAGGCTTGGCAAGCGGCGAGGTCGAGCCCCGGCTGTCGTATAGCGAAGGGGCTTCGCCGCCCATGAGGATTCTGATCTGGTTGGCCGTGGTGGCCTGCTGAAGCGTGATGGATTCGCCGTTGCGCTCGTTGACCGCCTTGCACTCGTTGAGCAGGTTGCCCAGTACGTCGAGTTGCTGGAGCAATTGCGGGCCAAGGTGCGACTGGCTGGCCAGGGCCTCGACGCCGGCGCGATCCGGGGTCAGGCCGAGGCTTGCGAGCAGCTCGCTGCGCCGACGACCGTGCTGATCGAGCAGGACTACCAGCGACTGCTTGTAGGCCAGGATATCTTCCAGTGCCGGCATGTCACGGCCGTGCAGGGCGACGTATTCGTCCCGCAGCAGCTGCAGCAGTTGCTCGGCCGGGCCGATATCTTCTTCGATCAGTTGCAGCAGGGTCGTATCGTGCATGGCTGGCTCTTGGTCTTGGCGTCCTTGAAGTCAGCGCGCCGAGGGCTAGCGCTGGGCTTCGAAATTGAGCAGTTTGCTGGCCACGCGGTTGGCGTCGACCTGGTAGCTACCGTCGGCGATGGCCTGTTTCAACGCGGCCACGCGGTCGCTGTTGACGATGGGCTGGTCGCGCAGCTTGTCGCTGACCTGTTGCAACTGCTGGGCCTCATGGCTGAGGTGTACGGTCTCCCCGCTCTGTGCGGTAACGGCTGCCGCGTCGGACTGGCCTGCGCGATTGCTGGCGGCGCTTTCCTGGCTGGTGCCGGTGCGCAGGCCGCCCGTCACTGACGGGGAGTTATTCAAACGACTGAAGTCGATGACCATGATCAGAAAACCTCTCGGAAATAGGACGCTTGCCCTTTTTTCGGCCAACCCGAAAAAAACTTTAGGCACGAATTGACAGGCATTCGTGACAAGGTCGTCATTCCGTAATACGCACAGTCTAGAAAATGCGCTTCCTGATCGCCAGCGCTGATTCGTCGCGCGGTGGCCTGTGTCACAAGGTCACATGGAAACCTCCACCTCGCCGGGACCGGTTACCCTGGCCTTGACCACCCGCTTGGAGTTGAGGTTGCGTACCCGTATCTGCTCGCTCATCCCGCCCTTGCTCAGCGCTTCGCCGGGCATGCGCACGGCCAGCGTGCCACTGCGGGCGATGATGACCACATGATCACCTTTGCGGATCACCTCGGCCTGTTCCAGATGAACGGGGGTGATGACCTGGTCGATGACCATTGGTCGGACGACTTTCTGTCCGATGGCCTGGTCGAGGCTGGCGAGGAAGCCTTGGCCCAGCAGGCCGACGTCGCGTTCGCGCAGGGTCACGTCCTGTTCCTGGACCACGGCGTCACGCTTGAGTGGCCGGCTGACCACCACGACATCGCGGAACAGCTTGACCTGGGCCGGCACGAATACCGTCCACGGCGAACTGCCATCACAGCGCACCCGCACGGTCACCCGGCCCAACGGCTGGGCCGGGCTTTCCAGGCTGGCGCCGAGCTGCTCGCTGCACAGCGGCATGCGCAGCCGCGGGTCGAGGTTGTTCACCTGGATCTCGTAGCGGCCTTCGGTCTGGCTCTTTTGCAAATAGTCTTCTACGGAAAACTCAAGAAACCCCTGGGTGACACCGATAAGCACTTCAGGCAAGGTGAAAGTGTCAGCCAGAGTTCGAGCGCCGGGAGTCAACAGGCACAGCGCAGCAAGGAAGCCGGGCAGATGGCGGTGCAGGCGTCGGAAAAATGTCGTTTTCGTATTCATGAAAGTAGAAAAGCAAGGCGCGTGCCGATCTGCGCGCTGCCCTAATGCTTCGTTTGAGGAGTCTGGCATGGCTGGTGTAATGGATTCGGTGAACCAGCGCACGCAACTGGTAGGACAGAATCGTCTCGAACTGCTGCTGTTCCGCCTGCGCGGCGAGCAGTTGTACGGGATCAACGTGTTCAAGGTACGGGAAGTGCTGCAATGCCCGAGCCTGACACTTCTGCCCAAGGCCAGTCGGGTCGTGCGCGGTGTCGCGAATATTCGTGGGGCGACCATCCCGATCCTGGATCTGGCGATGGCGACGGGTCTGCCTCCCCTGGAGAACCAGGACCCGAGCAAGAGCTTCGTCATCATTACCGAGTACAACACCAAGACCCAGGGCTTCCTGGTGCACTCGGTAGAGCGCATCGTCAACATGAACTGGGAAGAGATCCACCCGCCACCCAAGGGCACCGGGCGCGATCACTACCTCACGGCGGTGACCCGGGTCGACAACAAGATGGTCGAGATCATCGACGTCGAGAAGATCCTCGCCGAGGTGGCGCCTGCCTCCGAGTCGGTGTCCACCGGCGTGGTCAATGCCGAGGTGCACAGCAAGGCCGTTTCGCTGCGGGTGCTGACCGTGGACGACTCGTCGGTGGCGCGCAAGCAGGTCAGTCGCTGCCTGCAGACGGTCGGTGTGGAGGTGGTCGCGCTGAATGACGGACGCCAGGCGCTGGAATACCTGAAGAAACTGGTCGACGAGGGCAAGCGCCCGGAAGAGGAGTTCCTGATGATGATCTCCGACATCGAGATGCCGGAGATGGACGGTTACACGCTGACCGCGGAGATCCGCAACGATCCGCGCATGCAAAACCTGCACATCATCCTGCATACTTCGCTGTCCGGGGTATTCAACCAGGCCATGGTGAAGAAGGTCGGCGCCGACGACTTCCTCGCCAAGTTCCGTCCGGACGACCTGGCCCAGCGGGTGGTCGACCGGATCAATGCCACACACTAATTGCCGGGGGCGCAGGCCCCTGGCGTTGTACACGATTTAAGAGGCGGCACCATTGTCTACGGGTAATTTGGATTTCGAACAGTTCCGGGTCTTCCTGGAAAAAGCCTGTGGCATCCTGCTGGGCGAAAATAAGCAGTACCTGGTTTCCAGCCGTCTCAACAAGCTGATGGAGCAGCAAGGCATCAAGACGCTGACCGAGCTGGTGCAGCGCATCCAGAGCCAGCCGCGCAGCGGCTTGCGCGAGCAGGTGGTCGACGCCATGACCACCAACGAAACCCTCTGGTTCCGCGATACCTATCCCTTCGAAGTGTTGAAGAACAAGGTATTGCCGGAGATGCTGCGCAACAGCCCCGGGCAGCGCCTGCGCATCTGGTCGGCGGCCTGTTCGTCCGGGCAGGAGCCCTACTCGATTTCCATGACCCTCGACGAGTTCGAGCGGACCAACGTCGGCCAGTTGAAGATGGGCGCGCAGATCGTCGCGACCGATCTCTCCGGCGCGATGCTGGCTAACTGCAAGACCGGCGAATACGACAGCCTGGCGATCGCCCGCGGCCTGTCCCAGGAGCGCCTGCAGCGCTACTTCGATCCGAAGGGGCCGGGGCGCTGGGCAATCAAGGCGCCGATCCGCAGCCGTGTGGAGTTCCGCTCGTTCAACCTGCTGGACAGCTACGCCGCGCTGGGCAAGTTCGACATCGTGTTCTGCCGCAACGTCCTGATCTACTTCTCGGCGCAGGTGAAGAAGGACATCCTCACCCGCATCCATGCCACGCTGAAGCCGGGTGGTTACCTGTTCCTCGGGGCGTCCGAGGCACTCAATGGCCTGCCGGATCTGTACCAGATGGTGCAGTGCAGCCCGGGGATCATCTACCAGGCCAAGTAACGCCACGGGCCCCGTGGGAGCGGGTTCACCCGCGATTACGTCAGCGAGCACACCACCGTAATCGCGGGTGAACCCGCTCCCACAAGGTCCGGTGGATCCAGTGGGATCGGTGTTTTAGCCCAAGAAAAAGCCCCCGGCCTCACGACCGGGGGCTTTTCATTTCAGGCGATCAGAAGTCGTACCGCACCTTGGCGCTGAACACATCGGCATCGAAGCCCGATTTGCCGATGTAGTCGTAGTTCACGCCCAGGGTCACTGCGCCCAGCTTGTAGTCAGTACCGATACCGGCTTCGTAGCTGTTGCGCACGGCCTTGGCGCCGCTGGTGACGAACGGGGTGCTGCCGAGCAGGAAGGTCGAGGTGCTGCTGGCCTCGTCGGCGGCGAAGTCGTGGTAGGCCATCAGCCTGACCTGCGGCTCCAGGGTGCCGGCGCCGAGGTTGAAGCTGCCGGCAACACGCACACCGGCGCCCAGCTCGATGGCTTCGTAGCGCTGGTCCTCGACTTTCAATGCGGCCGACGAACCCTTCTCGCGGTAGCCATCGATGTTCACCTGGCTGTAGCGCGCCGCCAGCCGTGGCTCGACCAGCATTTGCGGGTTGATCTTCCAAGTGTAGCCGCCGACCAGGTTCAGGCCGAGCAGGTCGCTGTCGTAGCTGGCCTTGGCCTGGGTGCCGGCGATCCGGCGCTTGCTGTCGTTGTCGTTGACGCCGTAGGTCAGGCTGCCGTCGACGAAGTAGTTGCCCAGCTCATAGCCGCCGTAGAAGGTGAAGGCGTGGCTGTCGACTTCGGTCTTGTTGCCGCTTTTGCCGTTCACGTCGGTGTTGATGAAGCTGTAGGCCAGGCCCAAGGTCAGTTGGTCGTTCAGCTTGCCGTCGGCACCTACGGCGACACCGCGGCTGTAGGCGTTGTAGCCGGCCACGCCGTCGCGCAGGTCCTGGGTGGCGTCGCTGTAGAGGCTCTGCACCCACACGCCGGCTTCCTTGAAGGCATCGCCCGACGATGCGCCGCGCAGGCTGCTGGTGCGGCTGCCGGTGACGTTGCTGACCAGGTTCTGGCTGGTGGTGGCTGCCTGGGTGGCGCCGCCGTTGGTTTCCGGAGTCAGTTGCTCGGCGATGCGGGCCAGGTCGGCTTCGCTGGTGTTGAGCAGGGTTTGCAGGAAGGGATCGTTGGGGTTCTGCTCGCGGATACGGTTGATCACGCCATCGTTGACCAGGCTGCCGATGGCCTTCTGGCCGTTGGCGGAGCCGCCGTTGCCGACGACGATTTCCTCGACTTGCTCCTGGCCCTTGGCGGTCACGGTGGCGACCAGGGTGTTGTCTTCAAGCGTGTAGCTGTCGATGTTGAGCAGGGCGGAGGAGCTCGTCAGGTTCAGCTTGCCGTTCGGGTCGATATTCTCGCCGCTGGCGTCCAACACCTGGAATTCGCCTGCCTGGATCAGTTTGTACCGGGTGCCGTTGGCAGAGAAGTCGCTGCCTTGGGCGGCCAGCTTGATCTGTGCGTCCTGGCCGAACTGGGCAATGCCGGTGACGCTCAGGACTGCGCTGTCCGGGTTGGTATCGCGGTACAGGTTCAAACCCAGGGCCGAGTTGCTGGCAACGTAGAGGTTGCCTTCCACACTGGTGTGCTTGCCCAGCAGATTCAACTGCGCAGGCGCTTTGTCGGAAACGCTGCCCACATCCAACCAGTCGAAATTGGCATCCTTCAGGCGGATGTTGTAGCCGTCTTCATCAGTGTTGGTGCCGGTGAAATCGACATTGCCGGTGACGTAGATGTCGGCGAGGTCGATCAGGTTGCCGGTGACCTGGCTGCCGTCTTGCAGTTCGAGGTACACGTCGTTGCCGAAAACGAAGCGTGAGGCGCTGGCGTCCACCGCCTCCTCGCCGGCAATCAGTTTGCCGCTGTTGACGATGCGCAGCGGCGAGTATTGGAGAGCTTCGCTGTCGATGTCATAGGCATTGACGTAAATGGCCGAGTCCTGGGCCTGGATGGTCCCGGTATTGACGATGTGAGGGCCGTAGCTGGTGAAACTGGCCGCTTCGATGCGGATGCCAGTAGCGTCCTCGCCGTTGGCAATGATAATGCCGTGGTTTTCGATGCCGCCCAGGTCGGTACGGTCATAGAGCGGGCCATTGAAACCGCCGGCGATTTCCAGGCCGACAGCATCTTCTCCGGTGGCTTCGATCCGGCCCTGGTTGATGACCTTGCCGAAGATCCGCCCGCCGGTGAGGTAGATGCCAGTGGCGTCCTCGCCGCTGACGATGATCCTGCCGCTGGCAGCATTGACCAGGTCACCCGCGATGTAGGTGGAGCCGCTGACATCGATACCGGTGGCAATATCGACCGCGTCGCCGTCCTGCAGCGGTTCGCCCTTGGCTGACAGCAAGCCTTCGTTGATGACGCTGCCGCCGATGAGCGCCGGGTCGATACGCAGGGCATTGGCGCCGCCGCCGACCGCGCTGATGCTGCCTTTGTTGATCAGGCTGCCGTCGATCGCGTTGTTGATGGCGACAGTGGTCTCGTCTGCGTAGAGGTCCATGTCCAGGCCAGCGGCGAAATCGCCGGAGCTGTTGATCGTGGCGTTGAGGATCAGGTCTTTATGTACATAGAAACCATTGAGCTGGATGGGATCCTCGTTCCCGCTACCGGTGTAGCTGCCGACTATCTCCAGGTCTTCGGTGAATTCCTGGTGTTGGCTCAGGAAGCCTGCATTGGTCAGCTGCACGGTTTGGGCATGGGCCGGCAGGATAGTGGTGGTCACCGCCAGGGCGATCAGGGTCTTGCGGAAAAGCATGGAGGCCACGGTTCAGTCCTTAAACTACTTGGAAGATCACGATGCTGTCCTTGCGAGGCAACGGCCTGGTTGGTGGTAATGGCTAAGTGCCACGCAACGAGCGGGGCGGATGTTAAAGAAGTTGCCATTGAAATGGCACCTTTTTGACGCCGTTTTTTCCCTATCCTTGCCGCTTTTTTCCGCCGCCAGCGGCAGCCAGTTGCCGCTTTTCTGGCATTGCCGCCTCCGGAAAAACCGCAAAGACCCCGGTTTCATTGAGGTTTCGCTTCTTGGCATGGGACTTGCTGTTTCATCGCCAACGAACCATCCGGTCAACCTTCGAAGGTTTCCCCGACATGAGCATCAGCTTCGACAAAGCGCTCGGTATCCACGAAAAGGCCCTGAGCTTCCGCGCCCAGCGCGCCGAGGTTCTGGCCAACAACATCGCCAACGCCGATACGCCGAACTTCAAGGCGCGCGACATGGACTTCTCCAAGGTGCTCGCCGCCGAAGCCGAGAAGGCCCAGAAGGGCGGCCATTTCGCCCTGGACCGGACCAACGCCCGGCATATCGAGGCCGAGGGCGTGACCCTCAGCGACGAGTCGCTTCAGTACCGCACGCCGATGCAGCCTTCGATCGACCAGAACACCGTCGATGCCCAGCTCGAGCAATCGAGCTACGCGGAAAACGCCGTGGGTTTCCAGGCCAGCTTCACGCTGCTCAACAGTAAATTCAAAGGGCTGGTTTCGGCCCTGCGCGGAGAGTAAGTCATGTCCCTCGCCAGTGTTTTCAACATCGCCGGTAGCGGCATGAGCGCCCAGACCACCCGTCTGAACACCGTCGCTTCGAACATCGCCAACGCCGAGACCGTCTCGTCGAGCATCGACCAGACCTACCGCGCGCGCCACCCGGTGTTCGCCACTACCTTCCAGCAGGCGCAGAACGGCAACCAGTCGCTGTTCCAGGACCAGGACGCAGCAGGGCAGGGCGTGCAGGTGCTCGGTGTGGTCGAAGACCAGAGCAACCTCGAAGCGCGCTACGAGCCGAACCATCCGGCGGCGAACAAGGACGGCTACGTCTACTACCCGAACGTCAACGTGGTCGAGGAAATGGCCGACATGATCTCGGCCAGTCGTTCGTTCCAGACCAATGCCGAGTTGATGAACACGGCCAAGACCATGATGCAGAAAGTACTGACCCTGGGTCAGTGATAAGGGATTACGCCAATGGCTAGCGTCAACGATACGACAGCAGGGGTGAACCTCAACGACGTCATCAAGGCCTCGGGGACCAAGAGTACCTCGCAGACCGGCGTCGCCTCCGCCACCAACAGCTCCACCGGCGGCCAGACCCTGGGCAAGGATGCGTTCCTGCAGCTCCTGGTCACCCAGATGCAGCACCAGAACCCCCTGGATCCGCAGGACAACAGCGAATTCGTGGCCCAGCTCGCCCAGTTCAGCAGCCTCGAGGGCATTACCTCGCTGAACGAGTCGGTCAATGCGATTTCCGGCAACTACAAATCGTCCCAGGCCCTGCAGGCCTCGTCCCTGGTCGGTCGCTCGGTGATCGCCCAGACCGACAAGGCGGTGGTCGATACCACCAAGAGCCTCAACGGTTCGGTAGTGGTGCCGCAGTCGGTCAGCAGCGTCACCGTCACCATCACCGACAAGGACGGCAACGCCGTGCGCACCCTGCAACTGGGCGAACAGAAGGCCGGCAACGCCTCGTTCGTCTGGGACGGCAAGAACGACAAGGGTGAAGTGGTTTCGCCGGATACCTACTCGTTCAAGGCGACCACCACCGTCGACGGCAAGGCCATGGAGATGTACACCCTGCTCCCGGCCACCGTCAGCAGCGTCACCATCAGCCAGACAGGGGGCGAGATGATGCTCAACCTCGCCGGTCAGGGCAGCGTCGCGCTGTCCAAAGTGCAAACCATCGGTATATAGAGCCGGCTAACGGCACAGGAGTGAAAGATGTCCTTCAATATCGGCCTTAGCGGTCTCTATGCAGCCAGCAAGCAGCTGGACGTTACCGGCAACAACATCGCCAACGTTGCCACCACCGGCTTCAAATCCTCGCGCGCGGAGTTCGAGGACGTGTACTCGGCAAGCAAGCTCGGCGTCGGCAGCAAGACCGTCGGCAACGGCGTGCGCCTGGCGGCGGTGTCCCAGCAGTTCGGCCAGGGTGACGTGAACAACACCGGCAACGTGCTGGACATGGCCATCCAGGGCCAGGGCTACTTCATCCTCAGCGACAACGGCTCGCTCAGCTACACCCGTGCCGGTGCCTTCCAGACCAACAAGGACAACTACGTCGTCACCTCCGATGGCCTGCGCCTGCAGGGTTATGCCGCCGACGAGAACGGCACGATCATCAAGTCCGGCCTGACCGACCTGAAGATCGACACCTCGGCGCTGGCGCCCAAGGCCACCAGCCTGATCGACCAGGGCATCAACCTGAATTCCTCGGCCGACAGCATTCCGCTGGCGCCGACCGGCCCGGCCTTCGTGCCGACCGACGAAACCACCTACAGCAAGAAGTTCTCGACCGAGATCTACGATAGCCAGGGTAACAAGCACACCATGGAGCAGTACTATCGCAAGACCGATCAGAACACCTGGACCATGTACACCCTGATCGACGGCCGCAATCCGCAGAACCCGGCCAGCACCACGCCGCTGACCGGCACCATGACCTTCAAGTCCGACGGCAGCGTCAACAGCATGACCGGCTCGGTCGCGCCGGACGACAGCTTCGCCGTGGTCAACAACGTGTTCACGGTCAAGGGCTGGATTCCGTCGGCGTACAACTCCACCACCGGTACCTGGTCGCCCAATGGTTCGGCCGCGAACCCGGACGGCATCCGCCTGGACATGAACTCGACCACCTCGTACAACACCGAGACGGCGCGCCTGTCCCAGTCCCAGGACGGTTATGCCACCGGCATCCTGTCGAGCCTGAGCATCGACTCCACCGGTGTCATGTTCGCCAGCTTCAGCAACCAGCAATCCCGTGCCATCGGTCAGCTGGCCATCGCCAGCTTCGCCAACGAGCAGGGCCTGGAGCAGCAGGGCGGCACCCGCTGGAAGGAAACCTACGCCTCGGGCATCCCGGGCATCGACACGCCGAAGACCGGTACGCTCGGCTCGATCTCTTCCAACTCCCTGGAAGAATCGAACGTCAACCTGACCCAGGAACTGGTCGAGCTGGTCAAGGCGCAGTCCAACTACCAGGCCAACGCCAAGACCATCTCCACCCAGAGCTCCATCATGCAGACCATCATCCAGATGACCTGATGTTGGCTGGGTAGTGTGATCACGCGAGCCCCTTCCCGATCCGGGCGGGGGCTTGTCGTTTCAGCGAGGTGGAAATGAAGCGTTTTGTGCTGGCTGGAGTGTTGTTCGTGCTGGCAAGCCAGGCGGTGGCGGCGATGGCCTCGTGGTACCGCTGGGAAAGCCAGGCCGACGGGCGCCTGGTCTGCGCCCAGCAGGCGCCGGGTGAGGGCTGGAAGCGTTTTGCCGGGCCGTTCAACAATGCCGGGTGCCGGCCCTGATTAGATGGAGAAGGCTTCGCGGACCTTGTGGGAGCGGGTTCACCCGCGATTACGGTAGTGGACTCACCATAGCAATCGCGGGTGAACCCGCTCCCACAGGGTCCGCGGTGCTTTTGCTTTTCCCTTGAGGCGGGATCTTGCCGCCCTCCGGCAAACCCACCGCCGATAATTTGTCTTCCCCCTCCGCAACAACCCTCCGCAAAACCAGCAAAACCCCGAAAACACAGGGCTTTTCCCGCCTTGGCAAAATCTGGTTCGAAAATTGCTTTCATCGCTCGACAGCAGCGGTGAACGGCAAGTGTTCGCCAGCCCAGCGGAGGAAGACTGTGGACAAGATGCTTTACGTGGCCATGACCGGCGCCAGCCAGAACGCGCTGGCGCAGAAGGCCCATGCCAACAACCTGGCGAACATTTCCACCAGCGGTTTCCAGCGTGACCTGGAGCAGGCCCGTTCGATGCCGGTATTCGGTGACAGCTTTCCGGCGCGGGCCTATGCCATGACCGAGCGCCCGGCCACCGATTTCAGCCCCGGTGCGCTGCAGGAAACCGGCCGTGACCTGGATATCGCCATCGGCGGCGACGGCTTCATTGCCGTACAGGCGCCGGACGGCAGCGAAGCCTACGTGCGCACCGCCAGCCTGAACGTCGACGCGGTCGGTGTCCTGCGTGCCGGCAACGGCATGCCGGTGATGGGTAACGGCGGCCCCATCGCCGTGCCGCCGGAGCAGAAGATCGAGATCGGCCAGGACGGCACCATCACCATCCGCGCCATGGGCGAAGGCCCGCGGGTACTGGCCGAGGTCGATCGCATCAAGCTGGTCAACCCTGACCTGAAGACCATGACCAAGGGCCTGGACGGGATGATCCACACCAAGAGCGGCCAGCCTGCCCCGGCCGATGCCAACGTGCAGGTGGTGTCCGGTTTCCTCGAGGCCAGCAACGTCAATGCCGTGGAGGAAATGACCTCCGTGCTGGCGCTGGCCCGGCAGTTCGAGTTGCACGTAAAGATGATGAACACGGCCAAGGAAGGCGACGAAGCCATGGCTCGGGTTTTGCAAATCAGCTAATGACACAGGCGTAGCGCCGAAAAACAGGCGTACGAGGAGAACAGCATGCTTCCGGCTCTTTGGGTCAGTAAAACCGGTCTGTCCGCCCAGGACACCAACCTGACCGTGATTTCCAACAACCTGGCCAACGTCTCGACCACCGGCTTCAAGCGGGATCGCGCCGAATTCCAGGACCTGCTCTACCAGGTCAAGCGCCAGCCCGGTGCCCAGTCGACCCAGGACAGCGAATTGCCGTCGGGCCTGCAAGTGGGTACCGGTGTGCGCATCGTCGGCACCCAGAAGAACTTCATGACCGGCAGCCTGCAGACCACCGAGAACCCGCTGGACCTCGCGGTCAACGGCCGTGGCTTCTTCCAGATCCTGCAGCCGGACGGCACCGTCTCCTACACCCGTGACGGCACCTTCCACCTGAACTCCGACGGCCAGATCGTCACCGCCAACGGTTTTGCCCTGGAACCCGCGATCGTCGTGCCGCCGGATGCCCAGACCTTCACCGTCGGCCAGGACGGCACCGTGTCGATCACCACTGCCGGCAACCCGGCGGCGCAGATCATCGGCAACATCCAGACCGCCGACTTCATCAACCCGGCCGGCCTGCAGGCCCAGGGCGGCAACCTGTTCCTGGAAACCGCCGCCAGCGGCGCGCCGCAGATCGGTACCCCGGGCCTCAACGGCTTCGGTACCACCATGCAGCAGACCCTGGAAAACTCCAACGTCAGCACCGTGGAAGAGCTGGTCAACATGATCACCACCCAACGTGCCTACGAAATGAACTCCAAGGTGATTTCCACCGCCGACCAGATGCTCTCGTACGTTACCCAGAACCTGTAACTGACGTGACCAAGGTCGCTATTTCGCTACTCGTTACACCGTGAGGTCAGAGTCATGAGCCGTTTGTTGTCCGTTGTCGCCCTGGGGGGGGCGGTGTTGCTGGCTGGTTGCGTCGCGCCGACGCCCAAGCCCAACGATCCGTACTACGCGCCGGTGCTGCCGCGTACGCCCCTGCCGGCGGCCGCCAACAACGGCTCGATCTACCAGGCCGGGTTCGAGCAGAACCTGTACAGCGACCGCAAGGCGTTCCGGGTCGGTGACATCATCACCATCACCCTCAACGAGCGGACCCAGGCCAGCAAGAATGCCAACTCGCAGATCGACAAGGACAGCACTGCGAACATCGGCCTGACCTCGCTGTTCGGCTCCAGCCTGACCACCAACAACCCGATCGGCAGCAACGACCTGAGCCTCAGTGCCGGCTATAAGGGCGACCGCGGCACCAAGGGCGATGCCAAGTCGGCGCAGAGCAACACCCTGACCGGTTCGATCACCGTGACCGTGGCCGACGTGCTGCCCAACGGCATCATCGCCGTGCGCGGGGAAAAGTGGATGACCCTGAACACCGGCGACGAGCTGGTGCGTATCGCCGGCCTGGTCCGCGCCGATGACATCAGCACCGACAACACCGTGTCCTCGACCCGGGTGGCGGATGCACGCATTACCTATTCCGGTACCGGGGCCTTCGCCGATGCCAGCCAGCCCGGCTGGTTCGACCGCTTCTTCCTCAGTCCGCTTTTCCCGTTCTAGGTTCGGGTGACCATGCTCAAGTTCAAGCAGTTCGTTGCCGCGACCCTTCTCCTGGCCGCGGCGTGCAGCGCCCAGGCCGAGCGGCTGAAGGACATCGCCAGCATTTCCGGCGTGCGTTCCAACCAGTTGATCGGCTATGGCCTGGTGGTGGGGCTCAACGGTACGGGTGACCAGACCACCCAGACCCCGTTCACCCTGCAGACCTTCAACAACATGCTCTCGCAGTTCGGTATCAAGGTGCCGCCAGGGTCGGGCAACGTGCAGTTGAAAAACGTCGCGGCGGTTTCCGTGCATGCCGACCTGCCGCCGTTCGCCAAGCCGGGGCAGGTGGTGGACATCACCGTGTCCTCCATCGGCAACTCGAAAAGCCTGCGCGGCGGCAGCCTGCTGATGACCCCGCTCAAGGGTATCGACGGCAACGTCTACGCCATCGCCCAGGGCAACCTGGTGGTAGGCGGCTTCGATGCCGAGGGTCGTGACGGTTCGAAGATCACCGTCAACGTTCCGTCGGCGGGCCGGATTCCCGGCGGCGCTTCCGTGGAGCGCGCCGTGCCCAGCGGTTTCAACCAGGGCAACAGCCTGACCCTGAACCTCAACCGTCCTGACTTCACCACTGCCAAGCGCATCGTCGACAAGGTCAACGAACTGCTCGGCCCGGGTGTGGCCCAGGCGGTGGACGGCGGTTCGGTGCGGGTCACCGCGCCCCTCGATCCGGGTCAGCGCGTCGATTACCTGTCGATCCTGGAAAACCTCGAGATCGATCCGGGCCAGGCGGTGGCCAAGGTCATCATCAACTCGCGTACCGGTACCATCGTGATCGGCCAGAACGTCAAGGTGTCGCCGGCCGCGGTGACCCACGGCAGCCTGACCGTGACCATCACCGAAGACCCGATCGTCAGCCAGCCGGGGGCGTTCTCCAACGGCCAGACCGCGGTGGTGCCGCGTTCCCGGGTCAACGCCCAGCAGGAAGCCAAGCCGATGTTCAAGTTCGGCCCGGGCACCACGCTCGACGAGATCGTCCGTGCCGTCAACCAGGTGGGCGCCGCGCCCAGCGACCTGATGGCGATCCTTGAAGCACTGAAGCAGGCCGGCGCATTGCAGGCCGACCTGATCGTGATCTGAGGAGCGCAACCGATGGATCTGCCCAAGAGCGCCATGTTCAGCACCGCCGACAGCGGTGCCTATACCGACCTCAATCGCCTCAATTCACTGAAGGTCGGCGACCGCGACAGCGAGGGCAACCTGCGCAAGGTGGCCCAGGAATTCGAGTCGCTGTTCCTCAACGAAATGCTCAAGTCGGTGCGTTCGGCCACCGACGTGCTGGCCAAGGACAACCCGCTCAATACCGAGACCACCAAGCAGTACCAGTCGATGTATGACCAGCAGCTGGCGGTGAGCCTGTCCCGCGAGGGTGGGGGTATCGGGCTGCAGGACGTGCTGATGCGCCAGTTGTCCAAGCAGAAGTCGAGCCGCGTCAACACCAGCCCGTTCCCGCGGGTCGATGTCGAGCAAAAGGCGCTGTGGGCCAGCAAGGTCGCCGAGCCGGTGCGCAGCAACGAGGCTGGCACCGGCACCCGCAACGATGTCGCCGCCCTCAATTCGCGGCGCCTGGCCCTGCCGGGCAAGCTCACCGATCGCCTGCTGGCGGGCATCGTGCCGTCGGCCAATGCCAACGCGGCCACCACCAATACCGCAGCGATTCCCGGACGTACCACGGCCATGACCGACGCGGTGGTGAAGGGTGACTGGGAGCCGGCGCAAACCTTCGCCGCGCCCGGTTCGTCCATGCGCATCTACGGTCGCGCCGTGGCCCAGCCGCCGCTGGCGCCGGCGAAGAAAGCCTTCGATTCCAGCGACGACTTCGTCGCCACCATGCTGCCGATGGCCGAGCAGGCGGCCCGGCGCATCGGCGTCGATCCGCGCTACCTGGTGGCCCAGGCGGCGCTGGAAACCGGTTGGGGCAAGTCGGTCATGCGCGCCTCCGACGGCAGCAGCAGTCACAACCTGTTCGGCATCAAGGCCACCGGCAACTGGGAAGGGGATTCGGCGCGGGCGATCACCAGCGAGTTCCGCGACGGCCAGTTCGTCAAGGAGACCGCGGCGTTCCGCTCCTATGACTCGTACCAGGACAGCTTCCACGACCTGGTCAGCCTGTTGCAGAACAACAGTCGCTATCAAGAAGCGGTGAAGTCGGCCGATAACCCAGAACAATTCGTGCGAGAGCTGCAAAAGGCCGGGTACGCCACCGACCCGAACTACGCCAGCAAGATCTCGCAGATCGCAAAACAGATGAAGTCGTACGACAGCTACGCGGCGATGAGCCCAACGACGAAACTATAAGGTTTGAACCATGGCGAGTTTGATCAGCATCGGGATGTCGGGACTTGGGGCCGCCCAGTCGGGCCTGCATACCACGGGTAACAACATTGCCAACGCCGATGTTGCCGGCTATTCGCGCCAGCAGAACATCCAGACCACCAACGGCTCGATCCGCTACGGCCAGGTGTACATCGGTTCCGGTACCACCCTGGCCGACGTGCGCCGGGTGTACAACGCGTTCCTCGACAACCAGTTGCAGACCAGCACGTCGCTGAACAGCGACGCCGCGTCGTACCTGAACCAGATCACCTCGGTGGACAACCTGCTGTCCGACGCCAACACCGGCGTCACCGGCGCCCTGAAGAGCTTCTTCAGCGCGCTGCAGGGCCTGTCTGCCAAGCCCAACGACGATGCTTCGCGGCAGTTGCTGCTGACCAACGCCGAAGCCCTGGCCAACCGCTTCAACACCATCGCCGCGCAGTTCAAGGAACAGAACAGCAACATCAACGGCAACCTCAAGTCGATGACCGAACAGGTCAACAACCTGGCCAAGACCGTTGCGTCGCTGAACGAGCAGATCGCCAAGGTCGGCGCGGTCAATGGCCAGCCCAACGACCTGCTCGACCAGCGCGACGAGACCATCCGCCAGCTCAACGAGCTGGTCGGCGTGCAGACCACCAACCGCAACGGCAACATCGACGTGACCCTGGCCAACGGCCAGTCGCTGGTCCTGGGCACCAGCGTCAATGCCCTGAGCGTGGTCACCAGCACCACCGACCCGAGCCAGGTGTCGATCAAGCTGGCCTACAACAACACCACCGTGGATGTGACCAACTCCCTCACCGGTGGCGAGATCGGCGGCCTGCTGCGCTACCGCAAGGACACCCTGATCCCGGCCCAGAACGAGATCGGCCGCCTGGCCCTGGTCATGGCCGACAAGGTCAACACCCAGCTGGCCCAGGGGATCGACAAGAACGGTGAATTCGGTTCGGCGCTGTTCAACGACATCAACAGCGCCCTGTCCATGGCCGGACGCAGCATCGCCATGAACGGCAACAGCACCGGCTCCGGCAACCTCGACGTGGTGATCAAGGACACCAGCCTGCTCAGCACCAGCGACTACCAGGTGACCTTCACCAGCGCCACCAGCTACACCGTGCGCAAGCTGCCGGACAACACCAGCATGGGCAGCTTCGACCTCACTGATGATCCGCAGCCGGTCATCGATGGTTTCAGCCTGAATCTCAACGGCGGTGCGCTCAGTGCCGGCGACAGCTTCAAGATCACTCCGACGCGCAACGGCGCGGCGAACCTCGACGTGGTCATGACCGACTCGAAGAAACTGGCCATGGCTGCGCCGCTGGGCGCTACCGCCGGCGGCAGCAACACCGGCACCGGCGTGATCTCCCAGCCGGTCCTGACCTCGGTCCTGGATATCGCCGACCCGGCCCAGCGCCTGGAACTGCAGAACGGCATCAAGTACGGAACGCCGGTGCGCCTGGTGTTCGGCGACGAAACCGCCTCGCCGCAGACCTACTCGGTGGTCGATGCCAAGGGCAACGCCATCGGCAGCGGCACCTTCATTCCCGGGCAGAACAACACCCTGCAGATCAACGTGCCGATGGTCGATGCCTCCGGCGCGCCGGTGCTGGACGGCAGTGGCGTGCAGAAGACCTTCGCCTTCCAGATGGACATCAGCGGCGCGCCGAAGAAGAACGACAGCTACACCGTGTCCCTGACCGGTGCTTCGTCCTCGGACAACCGCAACGGCCTGAGCCTGCTGGAACTGCAGAACAAGCAGACCGTCGACGTCGGCAGCACCACCAAGGGCGTCAGCATCAGCGATGCCTACGGCAAGCTGGTGGAAAGCGTCGGGGCCAAGACCCAGCAAGCCAAGATGGACAGTGCGGCGACCGAGGTCATCCTGACCCAGGCCAAGGCTTCCCGGGATTCGCTCTCCGGCGTGCAGCTGGATGAAGAGGCCGGCAACCTGGTCAAGTACCAGCAGTACTACACCGCCTCGTCGCAGATCATCAAGGCGGCGCAGGAAGTCTTCAACACCTTGATCAGTGCGCTTTAAGGAGTCGTAGAGCATGCGTATTTCCACTTCCCAGTACTACGAATCCAGCGCCGCCAACTACCAGCGCAACTATTCCAACGTGGTCAAGACCGGCGAGGAAGCCAGCGACCTGATCCGCGTGCGCACCGCCGCCGATGACCCGGTAGGCGCGGCGCGCCTGTTGCAGCTCGACCACCAGAGCTCGATGCTCGAGCAGTACGCCACCAACACCACGTCGGTGCGCAACAGCCTGAGCCAGGCGGAAACCACCCTGAACTCGATCAACACCCTGCTGCAGCGAGTCAATGAGCTGGCGCTGGGGGCGGGCAACGCCGGCTTTACCGATACCGAGCGCAAGGCCACCGCCACCGAGCTGGGCAAGCTCGAAGAGCAGTTGCTGAGCCTGATGAACACCCGCGACGAGAACGGCCAGTACCTGTTCTCCGGCTCCAAGAGCGATACCCAGCCCTTCGTGCGCAACGCCGACGGCACCTACAGCTACATGGGCGACGAGGGCGAGCTGAAACTGCAGGTCGGCGACATGCTGACCATGGCCGCCACCAACAGCGGGGCCAAGACCTTCGAGCAGGCGTTGAACACCAACCGTACCCAGACCACCCTGACCGCACCCACCCCGGATGACGGTCGTGTGCGTTTCACCGACGGGCAGATGTCCAGCGCCTCGGGCTACAACGACCAGTTCCGCAGCGGTCAGCCCTACACCATCACCCTGCTCAGCAGCACCCAGTTCAAGGTCACCGATGCCTCGGGGACGGATGTCACCGCCGATGCGACCAATGCCGGGACCTTCGATCCGAGCACCACGGGTGGCGTTTCGGTCAGCTTCCGTGGCGTCGACCTGCGCCTGAACATCAACCTGCAGGCCGGTGACACCAACCCGGATGCCGTGGTGGCCGGGCACACCTTTACCCTGGAGAGCAAGCCGGACACCATCACCGGCGTGCGCAGCCCAGGCAACGCCTCCAGCACCCAGGTCAGCTCGACCCAGGTGGTGGATGCCGACAAATACGCCAAGGCGTTCCCATCCGGTGGTGCGGTGATCAAGTTCACCAGCGCCACCGACTTCGAGCTGTACGCCTCGCCGGTAACCGCCGACAGCCGTCCGGTGGCCAACGGTACCCTGGCCGGTACGCCGCCGACGGCCACCGCTGCCGGTGTGCAGTTCGACTTCAGCGCAGCGCCTGCTTCCGGTGACCAGTACGTGGTCCAGGTCAACAAGCACCAGACGCAAAACATCCTCGACACCGTCGCCCAATTGCGCCAGGCCCTGGAACAGCCGATCGACGGCAGCACCGCCGGCCAGCAGCAACTGCGCGAAGCCCTCGATGCGGCCATCTCCAACATCAGCAGCGGGCAGGACCAACTTGGCTACACCGTGACTTCCATCGGTGGCCGGGGCAAGGCCCTGGACCTGCAGGAACTGGCCAACGAGAGCCTGAGCATCGCCAACGCCAGCACCCAGTCGTCGATCCGCGACTCGGACCCGGCCGAGGTCATGACCCGCCTGACCCTGCAGCAGACCATGCTCCAGGCGTCGCAGATGGCCTTCAGCCGGATCAGCCAGCTGAGCCTGTTCAACAGCCTGTAAAACCTGCGCTTGCGCCGCGTCCCCGCTGCGGGCGCGGCGCGGCACAGCCGCCATTCCCCCAGTGCCAGGCTGTTCCGTTTCACCCGAGGGCGGTTCCTGGTCGAGAGTCTTCCCGTGAATCCAGCACCTCTTGTCAGCCTCGTCATTCCTGCCAACAACGCCCGTTTTTTCCGCGCGGCCCTGGTCAGCGCCCTGGCGCAGAGCCATGAGCACCTCGAAGTGATCGTCTGCGACGAAGGGCGCGACGACGAGATCAAGGCCATCGTCGACGAGCTGGAGCCCCTGGCGCGCTGCCCCTTGTATTACCAGCGCAACGCCCGGCCCCTCGGTCTGCCGCACAACCTGCTGGCGGGGCTGGAGCTGGCCCGCGGTGAATACGTACAGTTCCTTTGCGACGACGACCGCCTGCTGGCCGACTGCATCAGCAGCGAGCTGAAGCTGTACCTGGCCAATGACGACGTCAGCCTGGTCACCACTCGCCGCAGCCTGGTGGACGGCGAGGATTTCTCCCTGGCCCAGCGCCTGGAAAACAGCTGGTTCACCTGGGGTGACACGGTCTACCACGGCAACGACCTGCTGGACTTCTTCGAAAGCAATCCGCTGAACTTCATCGGCGGTTTCAGCAACACCCTGATGCGCGCCAAGGACCTGAACGAGTTGCTGCCAGCGCTGGTCGAGGCCGGGTTCCACGCCCATATCGATTTCGCGCTGTTCGTCTGCCTGCTGCGGCGCGGCAACCTGGCGGTGACCGCCCAGATCAACTGCATCGAGCGCATCCATCCCGAGCAGTTGCGCCGCCAGGCGGACCTGCAAGCCTCGCGCGCCAACGAGCTGCAATGGCTGCGCAGCATGTTCGCCGCCCGTCCGCCGGCCAGCGAGTCGTTCTCCGGCTGGGTGAAGATCCATGTCCTGCCGGTGGATGGCGCCAGCGTCGAGCGTGTCTGGGAAAACCTGTTCCTGGTCCATGTCTTGCGCAGCTTGCAGGCGATCCAGGAGTCCCAGGTCGGCGACCACAGCGATACCTTCGCCGACCTTTACAAGGAATGGCTCGGCTGCCGCCAGGACCCGCTGGTACTGCGCCGCTTGATGCGCCTGAGCGAGCACTGGGAACGGCAGCCGCGGATTGCCGTGGTGGTACTCGACAGCGAGGGCGACAACCAGGCGCGCCAGCGCACCCTGGACAGCATCCAGCGCCAATGCTACGGCGCCGCGAGCACCCTGTTGCTGAGTGCCGGCCGGCTGCCGGCCAGCCTCGATGAAAGCCTGATCGGCCGGGCGTTGCAGGACGACTGGGCGTTGCAGCTCAACGAAGTGCTGCCCGAGCTGGACGGCATCGACTGGTTCTGCCTGCTGCGCGCCGGTGATCGTCTCAGCGAGTTCAGCCTGATGCTGATGGCCGAGCGCATCGTGCACCTGGGCGAAATCGCCTGCCTCTACGGTGACGAAGGCGGGCTGGATGACGAGGTTTCCAGCGAGCCGGTGTTCAAGCCCGACTTCAACCTCGACCTGCAGCGGGCCTATCCCTTCACCGGGCGGGTGCTGGCGTTCTCGCGTGCTCATTACCTGGCGGCGGGCGGCTTTGCCGGCGGCTACCGGGAACTGGCGCCCCATGACCTGCTCTGGCGCCTGGTGGAAAGCCACGGCCCGCAGGTGGTCGAACATGTTCCGGAAGTCCTGGTGGAGTCGGCCTTCGGCTTCGCCGCCTGGCTGTCGTCGCCGGCCGTGGTTGCGGAAAATCCGCAGGTGCTCGATGCCCACCTGCGCCGCCTGGGCATGGATTATCGCCTGGAAAACGAGATGGGCAGCGCGATCAACCAGATCCGCTACCTGCATTCGGCGCAGCCACTGGTGACCCTGGTCTTCAGTTTCCGCGACCAGGTCGCCGCGCTGGAGCGTTGCCTGGAAAGCGTATTTGCCAAGACCACCTACCCGAACTACGAAGTGCTGGTGATCGACAACGCCAGCCAGCGCGAGGAGTCGCGAGCCTGGCTGGCAGCCATGGCGCAGATGGGGGCGCGCCTGCGGGTACTGGAGCTGGACGAGGAAAGCTCGTTCGCCGCCCAGCAGAACCTGGCGGCGGGGCAGGCCCGGGGCGAATACCTGGTGATGCTCGACGTCTTCACCGTGATAACCGAAGGTGACTGGCTGGATGAGCTGTTGGCCCATGGCCAGCGTCCCGAAGTCGGCATGGTCGGTGCCGAACTGGTCAACGCCCATGGCCTGGTGGTCAATGCCGGCGGCATCCTGGGCATGCGTGGCGCGGTGTATTCGCCGTTCGTGGGCGAGGCGAGCCAGGCCGGTGGCTATATGCAACGGCTGCAGGTGGCGCAGAACTACTCGGCCCTGGGCGCCGATTGCCTGTTGGTGCGCAAGCAGTTGCTGCTGGAACTGGGCGGCTTGAACGACGCCGTTTTCAGCGCTGCCTTCAGCGATGTCGACCTGGGGCTGCGCATGCGCCAGGCCGGTTATCTCTGTGTCTGGACGCCGCGTGCGCGCCTGGTGCTGGACCGTCCGCCGGGCCCGGCGCCGGACCCGCAGAAGGAAGCCGAGCGCCAGGCCGTGCTGGTCCAGCAGCACGAGGCCTTCCAGCAGGCCTGGATGCCGGTGATTGCCCGGGATCCGGCGTATAACGTGAACCTCTCGCTCAAGGAGGCGGCGTTCCGTCTCGAGCCTGGGCTCAAGGACGGCTGGCAGCCTTTCGTCGGGCGTTCGCTGCCGCACATCCTCGCCTTGCCGATGAACAAGACCGCCGTGGGCCACTACCGGGTCATCAAGCCGCTGACCGAGCTGGAGGCGGCGGGCTGGGTGACGCAGCAGCAGTACTTCGAGATTCCCACCAACGTCGAGCTCGCGCGCAGCGCCCCCGACGTGGCAATCCTGCAGGGGCGCTACACCGAAGGTTTCATCAAGGAAATCGAGCGGCTCAAGACCTACTCGAAGGGCTTCGTCATCTACGAGCTGGACGACTACGTGGTCAAGGTGCCGAAGAAGAACGGCCACCTCAAGCACACCCCACGCGACCTGGAGGGTTCGCTGCGCCGCGGTATTGCCCGTTGCGACCGCCTGGTGGTGTCCACCGAGCCGCTGGCCGATGCCCTGAGCGATACCCATCGCGACATCCGCGTGCTGCCCAACATGCTGGCCGAGGAACTCTGGGTCGGCCAGCGCGCCCGGCGCCGTACCTCCAGCAAGCCGCGGGTAGGGTGGGGCGGCGGTACCAGCCATACCGGCGACCTGGAAGTGATTGCCGAGGTGATCAAGACCCTGGCCAACGAGGTGGAGTGGATTTTCTTCGGCATGTGCCCGCCGGCCTTGCGCCCCTACATCCACGAATTCCATCCACCGGTCGGCCTGGGTGCCTATCCGGCCAAGCTGTCCAGCCTCAACCTGGACCTGGCACTGGCGCCGCTGGAGTTCCACATCTTCAACGACTGCAAGAGCAACCTGCGCTTGCTGGAGTACGGCGCCTGCGGCTACCCGGTGATCGTCACCGACACCGCTGCCTACCGGGGCTACCTGCCGTGCACGCGGGTCAAGACCAACTCCACCGAGGAATGGCTGGAAGCGATCCGCATGCACCTGGCCGACCCTGACGCCAGCTACCGCATGGGCGACCAGTTGCACGACGAGGTCATGCGCAACTACGTGCTGCGGCCGGAGCATGTGCAGGTGTGGTATGACGGCTGGATGCCGGGGTAATCCCACAGGTATCGCGGACAACGCCGAACCCTGTGGGAGCTGGCCTTGCCAGCGATGAGGCCCGAAAGGGCGCTGCAAATCTGGCGCGTTTCCTGCAAGTCCCCCTCTCATCGCCATAAATCCCGCGCTGCAGCCGTGCGCGACGACAGGGGAAGGACATGAAGGCAGTAATTCTGGCCGGTGGGCTGGGTACCCGCATCAGCGAGGAATCGCACCTCAAGCCCAAGCCGATGATCGAGATCGGCGGGAAGCCAATTCTCTGGCACATCATGAAGCAGTACTCGGCCCACGGTATCCACGATTTCGTCATCTGCCTTGGCTACAAGGGCTATGCGATCAAGGATTTCTTCGCCAACTATTTCCTGCATACCTCCGATGTCACCTTCGACATGCGTGCCAATCGCATGGACGTGCACCAGAACTACAGCGAGCCGTGGCGGGTCACCCTGATCGACACCGGCGAGGAAACCATGACCGGTGGCCGCCTGCGCCGCGCCGCCCGCTACGTGGAAGACGAGCAGGCCTTCTGCTTCACCTACGGCGACGGTGTGTCCGACCTGAATATCGGCGCCCTGGTGGACTTCCACATGGGCCATGGCAAGCTCGCCACGGTCACCGCCGTGCAACCGCCGGGACGCTACGGCGCCCTTGAGCGCGACGGTGACAAGGTCAGCGGCTTCATCGAGAAACCCCGCGGCGACGGCGGCTGGATCAACGGCGGTTTCTTCGTGCTGTCGCCGAAGGTCCTGCCCTATATCATCGACGATCACACCTCCTGGGAATCCGAGCCCCTGGCCCGGCTGGCGGCAGAGGACCAACTGAACGCCTTCCAGCACGATGGCTTCTGGCATCCGATGGATACCCTGCGCGACAAGAATCATCTCGAACAGTTATGGCAGAGCGGGGAGGCCCCATGGAAACAGTGGGCCTGAATGCCGAATTCTGGAACGGCAAGCGCGTACTGCTGACCGGTCACACCGGTTTCAAGGGCAGTTGGCTGGCACTCTGGCTGCGGGAACTGGGCGCCGAAGTCACCGGCTTCGCCCTCGATCCGCAACCCGGCCCCAACCTGTACGAGCTGGCCCAGGTCGGCCGCGATATCAAGGACGCCCGTGGCGACCTGCGCGACCTTGGCGCCCTGCTCGAAGTGGTGGCCGAGGCGCAGCCGGAAATCGTCCTGCACCTGGCGGCGCAGCCCTTGGTGCGCGAGGCCTATCGCGATCCGCTGGGCACCTGGTCCAGCAACGTGATGGGCACGCTCAACCTGCTCGAAGCCATTCGCCAGGTCGGCGGCGTGCGCTCGGTGGTGCTGGTCACCACCGACAAGGTCTACGCCAACCAGGAATGGCCATGGCCCTACCGCGAGAACGAAGCCCTCGGCGGCCATGATCCGTACAGCAGCAGCAAGGCCTGCTGCGAACTGCTGGCGCAATCCTACGCGGCGTCCTTCTTCCCGCCGGCCAGCCACGCCGAGCATGGCCTCGCCCTGGCCACGGCGCGGGCCGGCAATGTGCTCGGCGGCGGCGATTTCGCTGCCGAACGCCTTATTCCCGATGTGCTCAAGGCCTGGGATGCGGGGCATCCGGTGACCTTGCGCTATCCCCAGGCGGTCCGCCCCTGGCAGCACGCTCTCGAACCGCTGGCGGGCTACCTGCTGCTGGCCCATCGCTTGTATACCGAGGGCCCGGTTTTCGCCGGTGCCTGGAACTTCGGCCCGGCCGAAGGCGATATGTGCAGCGTTGGCGATGTGGTCGCGCACCTGTCGCGGCAATGGCCGGACTCGCCGGGCATGCGCGTCGAGCCGAGCGACCTGCATGAAGCCGGCGTGCTGCGCCTGGACAGCGGCCGTGCCCGGCAACTGCTCGGCTGGCGCACCCGCTGGTCCTTGCGCGAGTGCCTGGAGCACACCCTGCAATGGCACCTGGCGTGGAAGCGTGGCGACGAGATGCGCGCCGTCACCCTGGATCAGCTGAACCTGTACGCGGAGCTGTCGTGAGCGACCTGCAACTCCATGCCCTGCCGCTGGCCGGGCTCTACAGCGTGCAGCACAAGCGCCACGGCGATGCCCGCGGGCAGTTTTCCCGGCTGTTCTGCGAAGGCAGCCTGGACGGCCTGGGCGTGCCGTTGCACATTCGCCAGATCAATCACTCGCACACCCTCGGCCAGGGTTCGGTGCGCGGCCTGCATTACCAGCAGGGCGAACAGCCGGAAGCCAAGCTGATCACCTGCCTGCGCGGCGAAGTCTGGGATGTGGCGGTGGACCTGCGCGAGGGCTCGCCGACCTTCCTGCACTGGCATGCCGAACACCTCAAGGCCGGTGACGGTCGCAGCCTGCTGATCCCCGCCGGTTTCGCCCATGGCTTCCAGGTGCTCGGCGAAGAGGCCGAGCTGCTTTACCTGCACGGTGCGGACTACGCGCCGGGACGCGAAGGCGGGCTGTCGGTGCACGACCCGCGCCTGGCCATTGCCTGGCCGCTGCCTGTCAAGAATCTGTCGGCCCGGGATGAGGCCCATCCCTGGCTGGATCATCATTTCACCGGAGTGCCTGCATGAATTGCCGTGGCTGTGGCGCAGCGCTGAGCCTGCCCCTGATCGACCTGGGCACCGCGCCGCCTTCCAATGCCTACCTGCGCGCCGAGCAACTGGCGGCTGCCGAGGCCTGGGTGCCGCTCAAGGTTGGCGTCTGCCAGGCGTGCTGGCTGGTGCAGACCGAGGACTACACCCGCGCCGACGCGCTGTTCGATGCCGACTACGCCTATTTCAGTTCCTACTCCAGTTCGTGGCTGGCCCATGCCCGGCAGTACGTCGAGGACATGAGCGCGCGCTTCGGCCTGGACGAGCACAGCCGGGTGGTGGAAATCGCCGCCAACGACGGCTACCTGCTGCAATACGTCGCCGCACGCGGCATTCCCTGCCTCGGCGTCGAGCCGACCCGCAGCACCGCCCAGGCCGCGCGTGACAAGGGCCTGGACATTCGCGAGGTATTCTTCGGCGAACAGGCGGCCGCGCAACTGGTGGGCGAGGGCTGGAGTGCCGACCTGATGGCGGCCAACAACGTGCTCGCCCATGTTCCGGACATCAACGATTTCCTGCGCGGCTTCGCCACGCTGCTCAAGCCGTCGGGGGTTGCCACCTTCGAATTCCCGCACCTGCTCAGCCTGATGGCCGAGAGCCAGTTCGACACCCTGTACCACGAGCATTATTCCTACCTGTCGCTGACGGCGGTGCGCACCCTGTGCCAGCGCAACGGCCTGGAGATCTTCGACGTCGAGGAGCTGCCGACCCACGGTGGCTCGTTGCGGGTCTACGTGCAGCGTGCCGATGGTCCGCAGGCGGCGCGGCCGGCGGTGCAAGCCTTGCTCGACACGGAGGACAGGGTGGGCGTAACCACCACCGGTTTCTACGCGACACTGGCCCCGGCCGCCGAACGCATCAAGCACCAGTTGCTGCGCTTCCTGCTCCAGGCCAAGGCCGAGGGCAAGCGCGTGGTTGGCTATGGCGCTGCCGCCAAGGGCAACACCCTGCTCAACTACGCCGGGGTCCGCGCCGACCTGCTGGCCTGGGTGGCCGACGCCAATCCGCACAAGCAGGGCAAGTTCCTCCCCGGGAGCCGCATTCCGGTGGTCGCACCGGAGCGCCTGGCCGCCGAGCAGCCGGACTACGTGCTGGTATTGCCGTGGAACCTGCTCAAGGAAGTCAGCGAGCAGCAGGCGCTGGTGCGTGAATGGGGCGGGCGTTTCGTCATCGCCGTGCCGGAGCTGACCATCCTGTGACTGCGATGACCGTACTGGTGACCGGTGCCAGCGGCTTTGTCGGGCGGCACCTAGTCGCTGCATTGCTGGCCCGTGGTTGCCAGGTGCGCGCGGTGGCCCGTCGCCAGGCGCCGGCGCGAGCCTTGCCATGGTTCGACCGGGTCGGGTTCGTGGCCGCCGATATCCATGATCCGCGCACCGATGTCGCTGCCCTGTGCGAAGGCGTCGATGCCTTGGTCCACCTGGCATGGCCGGGCCTGCCCAACTACCAGGGGTTGTTCCATCTGGAACACAACCTGATGGCCGACTACCGCTTCATCAAGCACGCCGTCGAGGCCGGGGTAGGGCAGGTGCAGGTCACCGGCACCTGCTTCGAGTACGGCATGCAGAGCGGCCCGCTGAGCGAAACCCTGGAATGCCGGCCGGCCAATGCCTACGGCCTGGCCAAGCACAGCCTGCATCTGTTCCTCGACACCTTGCGCCAGCAGGTGCCGTTCACCCTGCAATGGGCGCGGCTGTTCTACCTGCATGGCGAGGGGCAGAACCCCAACAGCCTGCTGGCGGCCCTGGACCGGGCCATTGACGCGGGGCAGGCGCAATTCGACATGTCGGGCGGCGAGCAATTGCGGGATTTCCTGCCCGTCGAGACGGCCACCGCACATCTCGCCACTTTGCTGCAACGGCGCGATTTCAGTGGCGTGGTCAATATTTGCAGCGGCCAGCCGATAGCGGTACGCAGCCTGGTGGAGCGCCACCGCGCCGCGCGGGATTCGCGGATCGCCCTGAACCTGGGGCACTACCCTTATCCGGCGCACGAGCCCATGGCCTTCTGGGGCGATGCCCGACGCCTGCATACCTTGCTGGGAGCAGAACATGAAGCATGAGTTGTACCGCGCCGATGCCTTGCCGGTGCTGCAGAACCGCACATTTGCCGATGCCGCCAGTGCCCGGGCCAGTGCCAGCGCCGATATGCGCCTGGTGCAGGACGCTCGCACCGGCCTGGTGTTCAACGATGCCTTCGATGCCGACAAGCTCAGCTACGACAGCGACTACCAGAACGAGCAGGCCCATTCCGGGCAGTTCCAGCGTCATCTGAACGATGTCGAGGCCATCGTTGCCCGCCATTTCAAGGGCCACAGCCTGATCGAAGTGGGCTGCGGCAAGGGGTACTTCCTCGAACTGCTGCGCGAACGCGGCTATGCCGTGACCGGTATCGATCCGGCCTATGAGGGCGACAGCGCCGACGTGATCAAGGCGCCGTTCACCGCCGAACTGGACCTGCGCGCCGATGCCATCGTGCTGCGCCATGTGCTGGAGCATATCGCCGATCCGGTGGGGTTCCTCCACGAGATCGCCCGGGCCAACGGCAACGCCGGCCTGATCTACATCGAAGTGCCGTGCCTGGACTGGATCATCGAGCACAAGGCCTGGTTCGACCTGTTCTACGAGCACGTCAACTATTTCCGCCTCTCTGACCTGCAGCGCCTGTTCGGCCGTGTGCTGGAGGCCGGGCGCCTGTTCGGCGAGCAATACCTGTACGTGGTCGCCGACCTCGCCAGCCTGCGCCGCCTCGACGATGGCGCGGCCGAGCCACTGCGCCTGCCGGCTGATTTCAATGCCAGCCTGGCACGTGCGGTGCAGATCGTGCAGCGCGATGCCGGCAAGGGCTCGGCGATCTGGGGCGCGTCGTCCAAGGGCGTGATCTATTCGCTGTTCCTGCAGCGTGCCGGGGTGGCGGTCGACCAGGTGGTCGATATCAACCCGGCCAAGCAGGGCCGCTACCTGCCGCTGAGCGGCGTGCGCGTTTCGTCGCCGCAGGAGGCCATGGCCGCCTTGCCCGACGGCGCCAACCTGTTCGTGATGAATTCCAACTACCTCGAAGAAATCCGCCGCATGACCGCCGACCGGTTCGTCTACCACGCCGTCGACAGCGCCGCATTTCAATGACTTCCCGGAGAGACAGCACCATGACCGACGTTATCAAGGCCTTCGAAGCCGAATGCGAGGCCGGCATCAAGGCCCAGGGCCAGGACGAGCAGCTCAAGGGCCTGGCCCGGGACTTCTTCAACGAGTCGGCCAAGCACAAGTACAGCTACCACTTTTCGTGGATGGGCCGGCCGATCATCCAGCTGCCCCAGGACATGCTGGCGATGCAGGAGATCATCTGGCGGGTCAAGCCGGACCTGATCATCGAATGCGGCATCGCCCACGGCGGTTCGATCATCTACTACGCCTCGTTGCTGGAACTGCAGGGCCATGGCGAGGTGCTGGGCATCGACCTGGACATCCGCCCGCACAACCGCGAGGCCATCGAAAGCCATCAGATGGCCAGGCGCATTTCCATGATCGAGGGTTCGAGCATCGATCCGGCGGTGGTGGAGCGCGTGCGCGCCTTCGCCGAAGGCAAGAAGGTGATTCTGGTGCTGGACTCCAACCACACCCATGAGCACGTGCTCGAAGAACTGCGTGCCTACGCACCGCTGGTGGCGGTGGGCAGCTACTGCGTGGTGATGGATACCGTGGTCGAGGATATGCCGCCGGAGTTCTTCCCGGACCGTCCGTGGGGCCCGGGCGACAACCCGAAGACCGCGGTGTGGGAATACCTCAAGGAAAACGCCGATTTCGAAATCGACCAGCAGATGCAGGACAAGCTGCTGATCAGCGTGGCGCCGGATGGCTACCTGCGCCGGGTACGCTGACTTTTACCGACCCTAATGGCCCCGGCTTGCCAGCGATGGGGCCCGAGAGCACACAGCAGATTTCCCGTCAGGTACCTACATGCCAAGCACTGCCCTGAACAACCAGTTCACCCTGGTCATGCTGACCCACAAGCGCCCCGGCTTCCTGCGCCGCGCCTTGCAGTACTACAAGGACTTTCCCGGCACCCTGCTGGTGCTCGACTCCTCGCCGGAGCCGGCTGCCGGTATCACCGAGCGCTTCCCGCGGGTCGACTACCGGCACCTGCCGCAGTTCGACTACCGTGGCTTCCAGGCCAAGATCAAGCACGGCCTGGGCCTGGTGACGACGCCCTACATGGCGCTGGTCGCCGACGATGACTTCATCCTGCCCGATGCCATCGGCGAGTCCCTGGACTTCCTCGAAGCCCATCCGGACTACGGCATGTGCCAGGGCTACAGCATGATGTACCTGGCCCAGGCGGGGCACATCAACTACTACCGCCGCGACAAGAAGATCGGCCAGGAGGACTTCGCCAGCGACGATCCGCGCCAGCGCATCCTCGACTACCTGTACGCCTTCATCCCGCCGTTCTACGCGGTGACCCGCACCTCGCTGCTGCAGGACTGGGCTGCGCAGATTCCCGACAACCTGCGTTTCGAATGGCTGGAGGTCAGCCACACTTGGTTCCTGCTGGCCAGTGCCAAGGCGCGCATGCTGCCGATCCCTTATGCGGTGCGCGAAGCCAACTACGGCGCCTCCGAGCACAATACCGAGGTCACCTACGCCCTGGCCCTGCCAGACCCGGCCTCGGTGGCCAGCCGTGAGGAATTCAGCGACGTGCTGGCCGGCCTCGAGACACCGCTCAAGGGCGAGCGCGAACAATTGCGCGCCCTGGCCCGGGAGAGTTTCGCCCTGATGTACGAAGGCCTGGCCGGTGGTCGCTCGCTGATCATCGAGCCGGTCTTCTCTTCCCACGTCAATGGGCCCGGCGAAGCATCGACCTACAAGTTCCTGCCGACCCAGTACGTCAACCTGCCGTTCTACAACCAGGCGTTCTTCGACCGACTGGGCGAAATCGAATTCCTCCTGCATGCCCTGCCGGCGGGCCGCGTGCAGCAGGAAGAGCTGGAGTCGATCTGGCTGCAGCAGGAACGCCTGCTTGCCGTGCACCCCGAGGACAACGCGTTCAGCCAGATCGCTCGCGCCCGCGAAGCGCTCAAGGCCGCGCCGTACAACCTGGCGGTCGTCAAGCGCCTGGCTGACTTGCTGCATGACGATGGCGAGACCGAAGAGGCCGGCAAGTTGCAGGCATGGGCCCGGCGCCTGGAAGCCGTGGCCAGCGACGGCGGCCGCGCGCTGCTCGGCGCCCAGCCATCCGGACGCCTGCTCGACTGGCTGGAGGCGCGCCAGCCCGACCCGGCCAGCCGCGAAGCCGTCGCCGCGCACCTCAAGCAGCATCAGGGTGGCCCGCAGATCGGCATCCTCCTGCTCAACCTCGAGCATGACGAAGCCAGGCTGCAGGCCACCTTCGACAGCCTGATCAACGGCGTCAGCCGCTCGTTCCGCATCATTGTCTTCACCACCGGGCCGCTGCCGGCCATGACCAGCCTGCAAAGCACCCTGCATTTCGTCCGGGTGAGCAAGGACGACTACGTCGACAAGATCAACCAGATCGCCCGCCAGAGTAGCTGCGACTGGCTGATGCTCGCCGAGGCCGGTGACGAGTTCACCGCCACCGGCTTGCTGCGTGCCGGCCTGGAGCTGCTCGACGCGCCGGACTGCCGTGCCGTGGCAGTGGACGAGATCCAGCAACTGTCCGGCGGTGCCTGGCGTGAACTGCTGCGCCCCGGCATCAACCTCGACCTGCTGCAAAGCCTGCCGCCGCTGATGGCGCGGCACTGGCTGGTACGCCGCGAGGTGCTGGTGGAGGCGGGCGGTTTCGCCAGCGAATTCAGCGAGGCGCTGGAATACGAATTGCTCCTGCGCCTGATCGAGAAGGGCGGCCTGAACGGTCTCGCCCACCTCGACGAGCCGCTGTTGATCAGCCGGGCGCCCGAGCTCAAGCACAACGAACATGCCCGCCAGGCCCTGGCCCGGCATCTGGCCGCGCGTGGCTACAAGGCCCAGGTCAGCTCGGCGCTGCCGGGGGCCTTGCGCATTGACTACCGCCACCTGGAGCGACCGCAGGTGTCGATCATCCTGCGCAGCGAGGACAACCAGGAAGCATTGCAGCGTTGCCTGGAAAGCGTTTTGCAGCGTACCCGCTACCTGCGCTACGAGGTGCTGGTCGCCGATAACGCCAGCCAGTCGCCGGCGCACCTGCAATGGCTGGAGCAGTTGCAGCAGCTCGGTGGACGCGTACGCGTCCTGCAGAGCCCGCAGCGGCTTGGCGAAGCGGCCCTGATCAACGCCGCCAGCGCCGAAGCGAACGGTGAGTACCTGGTGCTGCTGGCCCCTGACGCCGAGGTGGTCAATGCCAACTGGCTGGAGCTGTTGCTCAACCAGGCCCAGCGGCCGGAGGTCGGCATCGTCGGCGCCAAGCTGGTGGATGCTGCCGGCAACGTGACCCAGGGCGGGTTGATGCTGACGGCGGACGGTGTGCAGGCTGCGCATGTTGGTCTGAAGAAGGAAGAAACCGGCTATCTCGGCCAGGCTGCGGTGGAGCAGAACTACCCGGCGGTCTCGGCCATCTGCCTGATGGTGCGGACCGAGGTGTTCCGCGCCCTGGGCGGGCTGGATGAGGTCGGGTTCGCTGACGCCTACGCCGATGTCGACCTGTGCCTGAAAGTGGCCGAAGCCGGTCTGCTGACGGTGTGGACGCCACAGGTGCAGGTGGTGCATCCGGGGCAGTTGCCGCAGGACGAGGTTGCCCTCGCGGCGTTGCGTGGCAAGTGGGCCGGGCTGTGGAGCAGCGCTGCCCATGGTCGCAGCCTGAAGCCCGAGCAGGCGGCGTTCGACTGGAAAGCGCTGATCGGTTGAAGGCGGGGCCGGCGATGGGGTCGCTGATGGCCTCGTCGCTGGCAGGCAGTGATGAAAATCCTGCTGGCCTGCATCTTGCTTCGCCCCTGTTTCAACAGGTCGGAGGTCAGAAAACCGTTGCTTTCCGCCTCCGCCCACTGCGAGTTCCAGCCAGGATTTCCGGCATGTTCGATGACAAGTCCCCCCTCACCCGCGGCGGTAACGGCGCGTTCGCCCGTACCTTGCTCAACGCGCCTGTCGATCTGGCAGGTGGCGTGGGCGCGCCGTTGCCGGTCCGGGAGGTGGTCGACGACGGTCGGCCGATACCCTATGGCCGGCAGCACCTGGACAAGTCCGACATCGACGCCGTGGTCGAGGTGCTGCGCTCCGACTGGCTGACCCAGGGGCCAACCCTGGAGCGCTTCGAGCAGGCCGTGGCCGAGCGTTGCCAGGCGCGCCATGCAGTGGCCGTCAGCAATGCTACCGCCGGCCTGCACCTGGCCTGCCTGGCGGCGGGCCTTGGTGCCGGTGACTGGCTGTGGACCAGCCCCAACAGTTTCGTAGCCTCGGCCAACTGTGCGCGCTACTGCGGTGCCGGCGTCGATTTCGTCGATATCGATCCGCTGACCTGGAACCTCGATGTGCGCGCCCTCGCGCGCAAGCTGGAACAGGCGAGCGCCCTCGGTCGCCTGCCCAAGGTGCTGGTGGCCGTGGCATTTTCCGGGCAAAGCTGCGACATGCGCGAAATCAACCGCCTGGCCCGTGAATACGGGTTCCGGGTGATCGAGGATGCCGCTCACGCCTTCGGTGCCCGATACGCCGGCGAGCCGGTAGGCAGTGGTGTCTATGCGGACATGACGGTGTTCAGCTTCCACCCGGTGAAGATCATCACCAGCGGCGAGGGCGGCATGGTCCTGTGCCAGGACCCGGAGCTGGCCAGGCAACTGCGCGCCCTGCGCAGCCACGGAATCACCCGGGACCCGGCGCAAATGACCGAGCCCACCCATGGTGGCTGGTACTACCAGCAGACCGAGCTGGGCTTCAACTACCGCATGTGCGATATCCAGGCTGCCCTGGGCCTGTCGCAGATGCGCCGGCTGGACGAATTCCTCGCCCGCCGTCGGGCCCTGGCGGCACGCTACGAGCGACTGCTGGCAGGGTTGCCGTTGCAGTTGCCGACGCCGCAGCCTGGTGCCGAGTCGTCCTGGCACCTGTACGTGGTGCGCTTGCACGAGCACCTCGAAGGCCGCCATCGTGAAGTGTTCGATGGGCTCAGGGCTGCCGGCATCCACGTCAACTTGCACTACATCCCGATACACCTGCAGCCGTACTACCGTGACCAGGGCTTCGCCAGCGGTGATTTCCCGGAATCCGAGCGCTACTACCGGCAGGCGATAACCCTGCCGCTGTACCCGGACCTGGGCGAGGCCCGGCAGGACCGGGTGGTGGCAGTCCTGCGCGAGCTGCTGATGGAGTACCGTCCATGAGCGGGGCGGTGGCGATCATTCCGGCCCGTGGCGACAGCAAGCGCATCCCTGGAAAGAACCGCAAGCTGTTCAAGGGCGAACCGGTCATTGCCTATTCGATTCGTGCCGCCTTGGGCTGCGGCCTGTTCGAGCGGGTCGTGGTCAGTACCGACGACCCGCTGATCGCCGAAGTTGCCCGGGCCTACGGCGCCGATGTGCCGTTCGTGCGTCCGGCGTCGCTGGCCGACGATCATGCCACCACCCTTTCGGTGGTGGTGCATGCCCTTCAAACCCTGGAAGAGCAGGGGTATTGGGCGGACCTGGCCTGCTGCATCTACGCCACCGCACCGCTGTTGCAGAAGCGCTACCTGCGAACCGGGCATGACACCCTGGTCGCCCATCCTCATAAGGACTACGCGTTTTCCGTGTGCAGTGTCGGCTTTCCGGTTCAGCGCGCCCTGACCCTGACCAATGAGGGCGCACTGACGCCGTTGTACCCGCAGTATCGCGACACCCGTTCCCAGGACCTGCCCCATGCCTATCAGGATGCCGCGCAGTTCTATTGGGGGCGCAGTGCGGCCTGGTTGCGCGGCGAGCCGCTGTTTTCCGAACGTAGCCTGCCGGTGACGTTGCCCCGTCATCTGGTCCAGGACATCGATACCGAGGAAGACTGGCGGCGTGCCGAGTACCTTTACAGCGCGCTGCATGCCGCCGGGGAACTGCTGGATTGAACCTGTTGTTTCGCGTCGATGCCGGCAGTGCCCTGGGCATCGGCCATGTCGCCCGCTGCCTGACCCTGGCCGCAGAACTGGTCGCTTGCGGCGCCCGGGTGGCCTTTGCCTGCCGTGAACTGCCAGGCCACCAGATGGCCCGGATCGCTGCTGCAGGGCACCAGGTTTTCCCCCTGTCGCTAGCGCTGGAGGACGATATCGCTGCCCTGGCGGCCGTTCTGCCGGCCGGCTGCCGCTTCGACTGGCTCATCGTCGATCACTACGGCCTTGATGCCAGCTGGGAAACCCCGGCGCGGCAATGGGCGCGGCGGATCATGGTGATCGATGACCTGGCCGACCGGCCCCATGATTGCGACCTGCTGCTGGACCAGAATTTCACCGCCAGCGCGGCACGCTACCAGCCGCGGGTTCCTGCACGATGCCGTCTGCTGGCGGGGCCCCGGCATGCGCTGTTGCGCCCTGCTTTCCGCCAGCCCAGGCAGGCCGAAAGCGAACGGGCGCGGCGGGTGCTGGTGAGTTTTGGCGGCTTCGACCAGGCCGGCATGACCTTGAAGGCCTTGCAGGCCCTGGCAGGCATCGAGCAGGTCGAGGTGCAGTGCATCGCCGGGCAGGGCAGTGCGGATCTTCCTGCGTTGCAGGCGTTGGTGGCGTCGCGTCCGGGCTGGCAGTTGCTCGGCTTCGTCGACGACTTGCCCGAGCGTATGGCCGCTGCGACCCTGTTCGTCGGTGCCGGCGGCGGGACGACCTGGGAGCGCGCGGCCATGGGCCTGCCGAGCCTGTGCGTTGGCGTCGCCGATAACCAGCTGGAGAATGCCGAAGCGCTCGGGCAGGCGGGTGTGCACCTGTATCTCGGCGCTGCGCCGATGGTCTCGGTCGAAGCGCTACGCCAGGCCATCGCCGTGCTGCTGGACAATCTGCCACTGCGTCAACATTTTGCCGCTCGCGGTCGTGCGCTGGTCGATGGCCAGGGAGCGCGTCGCGTCGTCGTGGCATTGCTTGCCGATGGGGTGCAGGTGCGCCCGGCGACGTCCGGGGACGCGCGCCTGCTGTTCGACGGTCGCAATGCCGAAGCGGTACGCCAGAATTCCCTGGACAGCGCGCCCCTCGACTGGGACAGCCATTGCCGCTGGCTAGACGCGACCCTGGCTAGCCAGCAGCGCCTGTTGCTGGTCGGCGAAACCACCGATGGCCCACTGGGGATGCTTCGCTACGATCTGCTCGAGGCGAGCCGGGCGCGGGTTTCCCTGTACCTGTTCGACGGCCGCTACGGTGTTGGCTGGGGCAGGGCGCTGCTGGCCGCAGGGGAGCGTGCGCTACTCGGACGCTGGCCGGCGCTGGAGGCCATCGAGGCCCAGGTGCTGGCCCACAATGCGCCGTCCTTGGCGCTGTTTCGCGGCGCCGGTTATACACAGGCCGAGTGCCATTTCGAACGGATAGTGAGGAATTCGCGACATGAGCAGTTTTAACATCGGGCGGCGTCGGGTCGGTATCGATGTCGCGCCGCTGGTGATCGCCGAGATGAGCGGCAACCATAACCAGTCGCTGGAGCGAGCCTTGCGCATCGTCGAAGCGGCGGCACAAGCCGGTGCCCATGCGTTGAAGCTGCAGACCTACACCGCCGACACCATGACCCTGGACCTGGACCATGGCGAGTTCTTCATCGAGGATCCCGCCAGCCTGTGGGCCGGCTCCTCGCTGTATTCGCTATACGAAAAGGCGCATACGCCCTGGGAGTGGCATGAGCCGATCTTCCGGCGCGCACGGCAGTTGGGCATGCTGGCGTTTTCCACGCCTTTCGACGAGACCTCAGTGGACTTTCTCGAAAGCCTCGACGTGCCGGCCTACAAGATCGCCAGCTTCGAAAATACCGACCTGCCGTTGATCCGCAAAGTGGCGGCCACCGGCAAGCCGCTGATCATTTCCACTGGCATGGCCAGCCTTGCCGAACTGGACGAGACGGTCCGCGCGGCACGGGAGGCGGGGTGCCGCGACCTGGTCCTGCTCAAGTGCACCAGTACTTACCCGGCCAGCCCGGAAAACAGTAATGTGCGGACCATCCCGCACCTGCGCGATCTGTTCGGCTGCGAGGTGGGGCTGTCCGACCACACCCTGGGAGTCGGCGGTGCCGTGGCTGCGGTGGCCCTGGGCGCCAGCGTGGTGGAGAAACACTTCACCCTGGACCGCGCCGAGGGCGGTGTGGATGCGGCGTTTTCGCTGGAGCCTGCGGAATTGGCCGGGCTGGTGCAGGAAACCGAGCGGGCGTGGCTGGCGCTGGGCTCGGTGAACTACGGCGCGAGCCAGGCGGAGCAGGCCTCGAAACGCTTCCGGCGCTCGCTGTACGTGGTGCGCGACATGGCTGCCGGCGAGCGTTTCGATCACAACAACGTGCGCGCCATTCGACCGGGGCTGGGCCTGGCGCCCAAGCACCTTGATTCCCTGCTCGGGCGCAAGGCCCGGCAGCCGCTCAAGCGCGGCACGGCGCTGGACTGGTCGCTGGTCGAATAAGCATCACGGACCCTGTGGGTTCACCCGCGATTACGATAGTGGCCGCACCACCGCAATCGCTGGCAAGCCAGCTCCCACAGTGACCGTGTCGAACACAAAGCCCGCGGTTGGCCGAGAAACCTGTGGGAGCTGGCTTGCCAGCGATAGCCATAGTGGCTTCACCACCGTAATCCAGCCGCGACCCTAGGAAAATGTGCCATTGTCTGTGAAAATCCGTGACCTATCGGTCATGACGGACATCTGTGTCTCTATCGTTACCGGCAGCGACGGGCCGTGTCACCGGCGCTGCCATCGCCATCCAGTCCAGCGGATGGCGCAAATTCCTGTTTTCTGGCGCCCCTCGAATCATGCGAGCGGTGATATTCAGCGGTTCTTTATTGGGAAGCCATGATGATTGGCATAAAAAGCATTGCGAGCTACGTTCCGGCCGCCGGCCTGGACAACTACGCACAAGGCGCCAAGTTCGGCAAGGATGAGGAGTTCATCCTCGGCAAGATCGGCTCGGCCTTCCTGCCTCGCAAATCCGACGAACAGGAAACCTCCGACCTGTGCGTCGAGGCGGTCAATGCCCTGTTCGCCGCCAACCCGGGCCTGTCCCGCGATTCCATCGACGCCCTGATCGTCGTCACCCAGAACGGCGACGCCGAAGGCCTGCCGCATACCGCCGCCATCGTCCAGGACAAGCTCGGCCTGCCGACCCGTGTCGCGGCCTTCGACATTTCCCTGGGCTGTTCCGGTTATGTCTACGGCATCTACGCGCTGAAGGGCTTCATGGAAGCCACCGGCCTGAAGAACGGCCTGCTGGTCACTGCCGATCCATATTCGAAAATCGTCGATCCGGAAGACCGCAATACCACCATGCTCTTCGGTGATGCCGCCACCGCCACCTGGATGGGCGAGGACCCGGTCTGGGCCCTTGGCAAGTCGGCGTTCGGCACCGACGGTTCCGGAGCGCCGCACCTTAAGGTCACCGATGGTGTGTTCTTCATGAACGGCCGCCAGGTATTCAACTTCGCCTTGCTCAAGGTGCCTGCGCACCTGCACGAGTTGCTGGAGCAATCCGGGTTGGCGGCGGACGATATCGACGCCTTCTGCATCCACCAGGGCAGCGCGGCGATCGTCGATGCCGTGGCGCGGCGTTTCGAAGACAAACCGGAGAAGTTCGTCAAGGACATGGTCGAGACCGGCAATACCGTGTCGTCGAGCATTCCCCTGCTCCTGGAAAAACACGCGCTGGACACTACCTGGAAGCGGGTTGCAGTGAGCGGTTTCGGCGTGGGCCTTTCGTGGGGCTCGGCGATTCTTCATCGACCGTGACCTGAAACCCCGCGCAGGGTAATCTTCGGCGTTTCGCAGGCAAGGGATGCTCACCATGAGCGAGTTTTTCCAGCGTAACGCCGAAGTCATCCAGGCTCGCTGGCCTTCGCTGTTCGAGCGCATCGCGCGCGAGGATTGCGACGGCATCGATGCAGTGCTGGTCCAGGGCCTGGGTTCGACCCTGAGTGTCGACGGCATCCAGCTCAGCAGCCGTCATGATCGCCTGGCCGAGGCGCAGTTCCAGGCCGACAGCCTGCCCCAAAGCGCCCATCTCAACCTCTACGGTACCGGCCTGGGCGATCTGCAGAACGCCCTGTTGCAGCGCCCTGGCTTGCAGCGCCTGCATGTGCATATCCTCAACGGCGCCCTGTTCGCGCTGGTCCTGCGCCTGCTGGACCAGAGTCCATGGCTCGCCGATCCACGGGTCGAGCTTGCCTACGCTGCAGATGCCAAGGAAATCGCGCTGCCGTACTTCGCCTTGCCGGCGGAGCTGGCGCTGGCCGACGACTTCAACGCCAAGATCCGCGACCGTCTGGTGAGCGAAACCCACCTGGCGTTCAACAACACCAATTTCGATACCGCTGACCCGCATCTCGTCGAGCTGCTGGAAAGAAGCCTGCCGCTATTGCGCAGCGACCGGGACGTTGCCGAACTGTTCGGCAGCCGGGCAGGGCAGGAGGCCTTCGTCATTGCCACCGGTCCGACCCTGCAAGGCCACCTGGCCGCGCTCAAGCGTATTCATGCCGAGCCCGGGCGCCCGCTGTTCATTGCCGTCGATACGGCCTACAAGCCGCTGCTGGCAGCCGGTATCGAGCCGGATATCGTGGTCAGCGTCGACCACAAGATCCGCCTGCATCATCTGCCGCCCGAGGCTTCGGCGAACACCTCGCTGGTGTACATGCCGATGCTCGATGTCGATACCGTGGCGGGCTGGCGCGGTCCCCGTTATGCCGCCTACTCCGGCAGTGCCCTCTACGACGGGGTGCGCGAGGCGATTCCCCGGGGCCATTTGTTCGTGGGGGGTAGCGTCATCCATCCGGCGGCCGACCTGGCGGTCAAGATGGGCATGCGCCGCATCACGCTGTTCGGCGCCGACTTTGCCTTCCCCGGTAATCGCACCCACACCGGTTGGGACGACGGCGTGCTGGGCCCGCAAGTGTCCGTGGCCCGTCACTGGGTACTGGACGGCAATGGCCAGCGGGTGCGGACCCAGCTGAATTTCCGTGGCTACCTGATCGAGCTGGAGCGTTTTATCGCTCGTCATCCCGAGGTGGCGTTCCGCAACACCAGTCGCGCCGGCGCGCTGATCGCCGGTACCACCTTCGATGAGGCGTTCTGCCAATGAGCACGATGCAAGAAAGCGCCCGGCAGTGTGCCGGGCTGTTTCGCCTGGGCCGGGATATCGAGGCGGCGGTGGCGATGGTGGAGCTGTTCGCCGCAGCCCCGGCGTTGTTCGCGCTGGCGCCAGGGGCTACCCAGGAAGCGTTCGCCGCGCTTTTCAGTGAAATGCTGGCAGCACAGCAACGCCAGGATTGGATCTCCCTGGCCGACAGCCTCGAGTACGAACTGCCGAACCTGATCGAGCAGGCAGCTCCGCGCTGAAGTGTGATGGCCATCACACAGGCCTTGCCTCCAGGGGTGCCTGCGAACAGGGGCAAGTGCCTGATTTACAAGGGGTGGCGGCGTGATGGCATTTTTTTTTGAAAAACCCCTAAAGCAACCCGCCAAGACGACGATAAACATTACGAAGGTTCTCTAGGCCACACCCGGCGGATGCCAGGGCCGGAAGCCGCAGTATCCATCCAACGAGGAATTCGTCATGGCATTAACCGTTAACACCAACACCACTTCGCTGGGCGTGCAGAAGAACCTGAACAAAGCTTCCGACGCGCTGAGCACCTCGATGACCCGCCTGTCGTCCGGCCTGCGCATCAACAGCGCCAAAGACGACGCTGCTGGCCAGCAGATCGCCAACAAGCTGCAAACCATGGTCACCGGCACCACCGTTGCGATCAAGAACGCCAACGACGGTAACTCGATCACCCAGACCGCTGAAGGCGCTCTGTCGGAAATCACCAACATCCTGCAGCGTATGCGTGAGCTGGCTCTGCAAGCCCGTAACGACTCGAACGGCACCACTGAACGTGCGGCGCTGAACAAGGAATTCGCGGCCAAGTCCGACGAAATCACCCGTATCGCCACCTCCACCACCTTCGGTACCAGCAAGCAACTGCTGAACGGTACTGCTGGCACCATGGAGTTCCAGGTCGGTGCAATGACCGGTTCGAGCCAGATCCTGAGCGTCTCGATGACCTCCAGCTTCGCGGCTACCGCCCTGGGTGTAGGTACAGGTGCCCTGGCGATCTCCGGTACTTCGGACTCCGCCGTTCACACCGCTGTTGACGGCGCGATCACCGCCATCGACGCCGCACTGCAAACCGTTGACAACAAGAAGTCGGACCTGGGTGCTATCCAGAACCGCTTCCAGAGCACCATCAACAACCTGCAGAGCATGAACGAGAACTCCGCTGCTGCCCAAGGTCGCGTGCAAGACACCGACTTCGCCGCAGAAACCGCTCAGCTGACCAAGCAGCAAACCCTGCAGCAAGCGTCCACCGCAGTTCTGGCCCAGGCCAACCAACTGCCATCCGCTGTACTGAAACTGCTTCAGTAATAGCTACGATGAAGAGCGAGGGGGTGCGCGAGCATTCCCTCGCTTTTTACTTTGGAGGTGATGGGCGATGGACATGAGCGTCAGGTTGAACGCGTCTTACCCGGCTCCAGCGGCAGCTGCAGCCCAGCAGGAAAAAGCTGCTGAACAGGGTGCGTCCGAAAAGGTCCACGCCAGGCCGGAACTCGCGGCAGTGGATAAAGACAAGCAAGACTCCGATACCAGCCTGCAGGAAGCAGTCAAGGGTCTACAGGATTACGTCCAGTCGTTGCAGCGCAACCTGGAATTTTCGGTGGACGAATCCACCGGAACGACTGTCGTCAAGGTCGTTGCCCGTGACAGTGGTGAAGTGATTCGGCAAATTCCGTCCGAAACCGCCCTGGAACTGGCGAAGAGCCTGCAAGACGTCAACAGCCTGCTTTTCGACGAGAAAGTCTGAAAGCGGTACGAAATTTGATACAAAACCGCGTCATCGGGTAATGTTCAAGCGTTTGGCGCAAGCCAGGAAAAGGAGAATGTAATGGCAAGTCCGATTTTGCCTGCCCTCGGCCTCGGCAGTGGTCTGGATACCTCTGCAATCGTCAAGGCCCTGGCGGATGCCGAAAAAACGCCCAAACAGAACCAGATCGACCGGCAGACCAAGGCCAACACGGCCTCGATTTCGGCGATCGGCAGCCTCAAGAGCGCGCTGACCACCTTCACCACCGCCCTGAGCAAGCTCGGCAGCACCACGACGCCGCAGTTCATTGGCTACTCGGCCACTTCGGCCGACGACAAGCTGGTCAAGGCGACGGCGAGCAGTACTGCGGTCGGCGGCAGCTACGCGGTGAAGGTCAACGAATTGGCGACCGCCTCCAAGGTAGCCAGCCAGCGTTTTGCCAGCAGTAGCGACGCGATCAGCCAGGGCACCCTGGAAATCACCCAGAACGGTACCGTCTACAAGGTCGAGATCGGTGCCGACGCGACCCTGCAGTCCACCCGCGACGCGATCAACAGTGCCCTGAGCGCCAAGGGCATCAGTGCCAACATCATCAATGATGGCCAAGGCTCGCGCCTGGTGCTGACGTCCACCACGACCGGTCTGGGCTCGGACATCTCCGTCGCCGGTATTCCCGAGTTGGTCATCGATGGCACGACCAAGATGACGGACGCAGGCGCCGCCGGCTTCATTAGCGCGCTGGCCCGCGATGCCGAATATTCGGTCGATGGCATGGTGCTGACCAGCAAGTCGAACAAGGTCGAGAACGCGGTGAGCGGCCTGACCCTCGAACTGGTCGCCAAGGGTGCCGAAACCACCATCACCGTAGCCACCAACAGTGACGGTCTGAAAAAATCGGTGCAGAGCTTCGTCGATGCCTACAACGCACTGATCACCACCATCAACGGCCTGAGCCAGACGCCGAAGAATGCCGACGGCAGCCTGGGTACCGCGCCTGCGCTGGCGGGCGACTCGTTGGCTCGGGGCATGCTCTCTGCCCTGCGCAACGAGCTGGTGGTCTCCAGCACCGGCGGCAATGGTTCGCTGAAAGTGCTGTCGCAGTTGGGCATCAACACTGTGCAAAGCACCGGCCTGCTGGAACTCGACAGCACCAAGTTCACGGCAGCGCTGGATACCCAAAAGCTTGGTGGCGAAATCCAGAGCATGTTCTCGGGTGACGAGGGGCTCGCCAACCGCCTGACCAAGGCGCTGGAACCCTACACCCAGTCCGACGGACTGCTCGCCGACCGTTCGAAGATCCTCGAGAGCAACAAGAAGAACCTGGCCACCCAGCAGTCGAACCTGGATGCGCGGATCACCTCGCTGACGGCTTCGCTGACCAAGAAGTACAACACCATGGATACCCTGGTGGGTCAGTTGAACGCCCAGCGCGACAACATCACGTCCATCTTCAGTGCCATGGCTGCGCAGCAGAAGAACTCCTGACTTTTTGCTGGCGTCAAAAGCCCGACAGTGCCGTCTCCGCATGTCGGGCTTTTTTCTTGGTGACTAAAGTTTTTTGACGCCGGGTCGATAACCCGGTCATACAGCAAGCCATTGTGTTGAGGTACGAACATGAATCCGATGTTGGCCCTTCGGCAATATCAGAAAATCAGCGCCCAGGCGCAGACCTCCGAAGCCAGCCCGCACCGCCTGGTGCAAATGCTCATGGAAGGCGGGCTGGATCGCATCGCCCAGGCCAAGGGCGCCCTGGAGCGCAAGGACCTGGCCGGCAAGGGCATCGCCATCGGCAAGGCCATCGGCATCATCGGCGGCCTGCGCGAAGGCCTGGACCGCGATAACATGACCGCGGAACTGGAGCGCCTCGATGCCCTCTACCTGTACATGACTCGTCGTCTGAGCGATGCCAACATCAAGAATGACATCGGCGCCCTCGACGAAGTGACCGATCTGTTGACCACGGTCAAGGAAGGCTGGGACGCGGTCGCCCCACAATAACCAGTTGCGATGAGGATGTCGTGATGAGTGCCGTACTCAAGCGTATCGAGGAAACCCGGGAAGCCTTGGTGGGTGCATTGGCCAATCGCGACTGGGAGGCGGTGGGCGAGCTGGACCAGGCTTGCCGTGCCTGCATGGACGAAGTGATGAGCGCGGAAGTGGTCGACGAGGAGGCGCTGCGCGACAACCTCCAGGACTTGCTGGGGGTGTATCGGCAATTGATCGATGTGGCGACGGAAGAGCGTCAGGCAATTGCCGACGAGATGTCAAAGATCAAGCAGGCGCAACAGGCGACAAAGGTATACCATCTATACCGCTGACTGTTGATGGAAAATCAGCAATGCGCCATAAATTTGACTATTAAAGGTTTTTTGACTTAACTAGTGGCTGTTTTTTAATTTCAGACGTCGGAACACTGACCGTTCAGTCGGAATGATGTCGAGCATGCCCTTCGACGGGCCTCGAGTTGACTAGGGAAGTTGCTATTGCATGTGGCGTGAAACCAAAATTCTCCTGATCGATGACGATAGTGCTCGCCGCCGTGACCTGGCGGTGGTGTTGAATTTTCTTGGGGAAGAAAATCTGCCGTGCTCCAGTCATGACTGGGAGCAGGTTGTCGAGTCGTTGTCGTCCAGTCGTGAAGTCCTCTGTGTCCTCATTGGCGCTGTAAATTCGCCGGCCAGCGTTCTGGGCTTGCTTAAGACAGTGGCTGCATGGGATGAGTTCCTTCCTGTTTTGCTTTTAGGTGAATTTTCTTCGCTGGAGCTTCCGGAAGAGCTGCGTCGCCGTGTGCTGTCCAACCTCGAAATGCCGCCGAGCTACAGCAAGTTGCTGGACTCGCTGCACCGCGCCCAGGTTTATCGCGAGATGTACGACCAGGCCCGTGAGCGCGGGCGGCAACGCGAGCCGAACCTGTTCCGCAGCCTCGTGGGCACCAGCCGGGCCATCCAGCACGTACGGCAAATGATGCAGCAGGTCGCCGACACCGACGCCAGCGTGCTGATCCTCGGCGAATCCGGAACCGGCAAGGAAGTGGTGGCGCGCAACCTGCACTACCACTCCAAGCGCCGCGAAGCGCCGTTCGTGCCGGTCAACTGCGGTGCGATCCCTGCGGAGCTACTGGAAAGCGAGCTGTTCGGCCATGAGAAGGGCGCCTTCACCGGGGCCATCACCAGTCGCGCCGGACGCTTCGAGCTGGCCAACGGTGGCACCCTGTTCCTCGACGAGATCGGCGACATGCCGCTGCCGATGCAGGTCAAGCTGCTGCGCGTGCTGCAGGAGCGCACTTTCGAGCGGGTCGGCAGCAACAAGACCCAGAGCATCGACGTACGTATCATCGCCGCGACCCACAAGAATCTCGAAAGCATGATCGAAGTGGGTTCGTTCCGCGAAGACCTGTATTACCGCCTCAACGTGTTCCCTATCGAGATGGCGCCGCTGCGCGAACGGGTGGAAGACATCCCGCTGCTGATGAACGAGCTGATCTCGCGTATGGAGCATGAAAAGCGTGGCTCGATCCGCTTCAACTCGGCGGCGATCATGTCGCTGTGCCGCCACGGCTGGCCGGGCAACGTCCGCGAATTGGCCAACCTGGTGGAGCGCATGGCGATCATGCATCCCTACGGTGTCATCGGGGTTGCCGAACTGCCGAAAAAATTCCGATATGTCGACGACGAAGACGAGCAACTGGTGGACAGCCTGCGCTCCGACCTGGAGGAGCGCGTGGTTATCAATGGCCATGCGCCGAGCTTCCCGACCAATGCCATGTTGCCGCCGGAAGGCCTTGACTTGAAGGATTACCTCGGCAGCCTGGAGCAAGGACTGATCCAGCAGGCGCTGGACGATGCCAGCGGCATCGTCGCGCGGGCCGCCGAGCGCCTGCGCATTCGCCGCACCACCCTGGTGGAAAAGATGCGCAAGTACGGCATGAGCCGTCGCGATGGAGACGAGCAGGCGGAGGATTGACGCCTGCTTCTGGCGGCCAACGGGGGCCGCTGTGTTAAAACCTTTCTTTTTGTCCGGTAAAGGCCCGCCTATGCGGGCCTTGTCGTTTTCGCCGGGCATGCCGCAAAATTTTCCGGCATGGCTATTGCTATACCGCTTTCAACATACCGTTTTATGACGGTAAGCCATGCGAGAGAGCACGATGCCCCACGCCGCTATCACTTCCCCCGAGCCGCAACGTCTGGATGCTGCCGAGCAGCAGGGCCGCGTCGGCCTGGAGCAGGCGTTTGCCCTGTTCGACCAGATGTCCACCCAGCTCAGCCAGTCCTATAACCTGCTCGAAGCACGGGTCACCGAGCTCAAGGGCGAGCTTGAAGTGGTCAGCGCCCAACGGATGGCCGAGCTGGCGGAAAAGGAGCGCTTGGCCAACCGACTGCAGAACCTGCTCGACCTGCTGCCCGGTGGCGTCATCGTCATCGATGGTCATGGCCTGGTGCGTGAAGCCAACCCGGCGGCCTGCGAGTTGCTCGGCGCGCCGCTGGTCGGCGAGCTGTGGCGCCAGGTGATCGCCCGCTGCTTCGCGCCTCGCGAGGATGATGGTCACGAGATTTCCCTGCGCGACGGCCGCCGGCTGTCCATTTCCACCCGCTCCCTGGATGCCGAGCCCGGCCAGCTGGTGCTGCTCAACGACCTGACCGAGACCCGTCATCTGCAAGACCGCCTGGCCCGTCACGAGCGCCTTTCCACCCTTGGACGCATGGTCGCTTCCCTGGCCCACCAGATCCGCACGCCGCTCTCGGCCGCGATGCTTTACGCCAGCCATCTGGCCGGGCAGGACCTGCCCCTGGAAACCCGCCAGCGTTTCGCCGGCAGCCTCAAGGAGCGCCTGCACGAACTGGAGCACCAGGTGCGCGACATGCTGGTGTTCGCCCGCGGCGAGCTGCCGCTGACCGACCGCCTGACCCCGAAGGCCTTGTTCCAGGCCTTGCAGCAGGCGGCACAGACCCAGGTTCAGGGACACAGCGTGCGCTGGCAGTGCGACAGCCATCTGGGCGAGCTGCTGTGCAACCGCGACACCCTGGTCGGTGCGCTGCTCAACCTGCTGGAGAACGCCTTGCAGGCCAGCTCCGGCAGCGCCCGCCTGAAAATTCACCTGTACCGTCGCGACACCACCCTGCGCCTGTGCATCAGTGATGCCGGCAGCGGCATCGACGGCGCATTGCTGCGACGCCTCGGCGAACCTTTCCTGACCACCAAGGCCACCGGCACCGGCCTGGGCCTTGCGGTGGTCAAGGCAGTTGCCAGGGCGCACCAGGGCGAGTTGCAGTTGCGTTCGCGTCCGGGCCGGGGAACCTGTGCGATTGTCAGCCTGCCGCTGATCGACGGTCTGCGCGGGGTGTCGGCATGAGCGGGATCAAGGTATTGCTGGTTGAAGACGATCGCGCATTGCGCCAGGCCCTGGGCGATACCCTGGAGCTGGGCGGCTTCGCCTGGCGCGCAGCCGGTTGCGCCGAGGATGCCCTGGAAATGGCGGCTGCCGAACCGTTCAACCTGGTGGTCAGTGATGTGAACATGCCCGGGATGGACGGGCATCAGTTGCTCGCGCGCCTGCGCGCCAGCCAGCCGCAGTTGCCGGTCTTGCTGATGACGGCCCATGCGGCGGTGGAGCGGGCGGTGGATGCGATGCGTCAGGGCGCTGCCGATTACCTGGTCAAGCCCTTCGAACCGAAGGCCCTGCTGGAGCTGGTCGCGCGTCATGCCCTCGGTGCCGCCGGCGCCGCCGATGCCGAAGGCCCGGTGGCCCTGGAGCCCTCCAGCGCGCAGTTGCTGGAGCTGGCCGCGCGGGTCGCGCGCAGCGATTCCACCGTATTGATTTCCGGCGAGTCGGGTACCGGCAAGGAAGTCCTGGCCCGCTACATTCACCAGCAGTCGCCCCGGGCCGGGCAGCCTTTCGTGGCGATCAACTGCGCGGCGATCCCTGACAACATGCTCGAGGCGACGCTGTTCGGTCACGAAAAAGGCTCGTTCACCGGTGCCATTGCGGCGCAGGCAGGCAAGTTCGAGCAGGCCGACGGCGGTACCCTGTTGCTGGACGAGATTTCCGAGATGCCCCTGGGCCTGCAGGCCAAGCTGCTGCGTGTGTTGCAGGAAAGGGAAGTGGAGCGGGTCGGCGGACGCAAGCCGATTGCCCTGGATATCCGTGTGGTTGCCACGACCAACCGTGACCTTGCGGGCGAAGTCGCGGCGGGGCGTTTCCGCGAAGACCTGTTCTATCGCCTGTCGGTGTTCCCGCTGGCCTGGCGGCCGCTCAGGGAGCGAAGCGCCGATATTCTGCCATTGGCCGAGCGTTTGCTCTTGCGCCACGTCAATAAAATGAAGCACGCACCGGTTAGGCTCTCCGAGGAAGCCAGGGCCTGCCTGCAAGGCTATGCCTGGCCGGGCAACGTGCGCGAGCTGGACAACGCGATCCAGCGCGCCTTGATCCTGCAGCAGGGCGGGGTGATCGCGGCGGCGGATTTCTGTCTTGCCGGTGCACTCCCGGTTTTGTCCTCGACCCCGCAGGCGGTGCGGCCTGCAGCGCCGCAGGCGGTTGCCGTGGCGGACGAGGCGGGCGGGTTGGGAGACGACTTGCGCCGGCATGAGTTCCAGATGATCATCGACACCCTTCGCGCCGAGCGTGGCCGGCGCAAGGAGGCTGCCGAGCGTCTTGGGATCAGTCCGCGGACCTTGCGTTACAAACTGGCACAAATGCGCGATGCAGGCCTCGATGTGGAGGCCAGCCTTTATGCCACGGGGCTTTGAGGGATGTTGGTGATGGTTTCGCAAAATCGTTGGGGCTAGCTGGCACTCTTGTTGCTATGTCCTGTTTCAGCTGCTGCGTGAGTGTCAAAAAAATGCGGGCCCCCGGAGAGAGAAGTTCATGAGCCAAGGTGTTGAATTCAATCGGTTGATGCTGGATATGCGCGCCATGCAGGCGGAAGCCATGTCGGGCTCGAAGTCCGTGCAGGCACCTGCCGAACTGGGCCAGAGCAGTTTCGCCGATATGCTGGGTCAGGCCATCAACAAGGTCAACGACACCCAGCAGGCGTCCACCCAACTGGCCAATGCCTTCGAAATCGGCAAGAGCGGCGTCGACCTGACCGACGTGATGATCGCCTCGCAGAAAGCCAGCGTCTCGTTCCAGGCCCTCACGCAAGTGCGCAACAAGCTCGTGCAGTCGTATCAAGACATCATGCAGATGCCGGTTTAAGGCGGGATTTGATTCATGGCCGATGCAGTCGTCGATAACGTGCCCGCCAAGGGCAGCCCGCCAGCGCCCAAGCCGCCGCTGTTCGGCATGTCGTTCCTGGAAAACATTTCGCAGATGCCCATGCTGCGGCAGATCGGCCTGCTGGTCGGCCTGGCTGCCAGCGTGGCCATCGGTTTCGCCGTGGTCCTCTGGTCGCAGCAGCCGGACTACCGTCCGCTGTATGGCAGCCTGTCCGGCATGGACACCAAGCAGGTCATGGAAACCCTGGCTGCCGCAGACATCCCCTACAACGTCGAGCCCAATTCCGGTGCATTGCTGGTCAAGGCCGATGACATTTCCCGTGCCCGCCTGAAGCTTGCCGCTGCCGGCGTGGCGCCGAGCGACGGCAACGTCGGCTTTGAGATCCTCGACAAGGAACAGGGCCTCGGCACCAGCCAGTTCATGGAAGCCACCCGCTACCGTCGCGGCCTGGAAGGCGAGCTGGCGCGGACCATCTCGGCCCTGAGCAATGTCAAGGCGGCCCGCGTGCACCTGGCGATCCCGAAAAGCTCGGTGTTCGTCCGTGACGAGCGCAAGCCAAGCGCATCGGTACTGGTCGAGCTGTATCCGGGGCGTTCCCTGGAAGCCGGGCAGGTGATGGCCATCGTCAACCTGGTGGCGACCAGCGTTCCGGAGCTGGACAAGTCCCAGGTCACCGTGGTCGACCAGAAGGGCAACCTGCTCTCCAGCCAGCTGGAAAACACCGAGCTCACCGTGGCCGGCAAGCAGTTCGACTACACCCGGCGGATGGAAGGGCTGATGACCCAGCGGGTGCACAACATCCTGCAGCCTGTCCTGGGTAACGATCGCTACAAGGCCGAGGTCTCCGCCGACGTCGATTTCAGTGCCGTCGAGTCCACCGCTGAACAGTTCAACCCCGACCAGCCTGCCTTGCGCAGCGAGCAGTCGGTCAACGAGCAGCGTTCCAGCAGTTCCGGTCCGCAGGGCGTGCCCGGCGCGTTGAGCAACCAGCCTCCCGGGCCGGCTTCGGCGCCGCAGACCACCGGTGGCGCTGCTGCCGGTGCCGCCGCGGCGATCCAGCCGGGCCAGCCGCTGCTCGATGCCAACGGCCAGCAGGTCATGGACCCGGCCACCGGGCAGCCGATGCTGGCGCCGTATCCTTCGGACAAGCGCATCCAGTCGACCAAGAACTTCGAGCTGGACCGTTCCATCAGCCACACCCGCCAGCAGCAGGGTCGCCTGACCCGCCTGTCGGTCGCGGTGGTGGTCGATGACCAGGTCAAGATCGACCCGGCCAACGGCAATGCCACCACGGTGCCATGGAGCGCCGAGGACCTGGCGCGCTTTACCCGCCTGGTCCAGGACGCGGTAGGCTTCGATGCCAGCCGCGGCGACAGCGTCAGCGTGATCAACGTGCCGTTCGCCGCCGACCGTGGCGAGGCCATCGCCGAGATCCCGTTCTATTCGCAGCCGTGGTTCTGGGACATCGTCAAGCAAGTGCTGGGCGTGCTGTTCATCCTCGTGCTGGTGTTCGGGGTCCTGCGGCCGGTGCTCAACAACATCACCGGCGGCGGCAAGCAGTCCGGCAGCGACAGCGACATGGAACTGGGCGGCATGATCGGGCTGGACGGCGATATGCCGAGCGACCGTGTCAGCCTGGGTGGTCCGCAAAGCATCCTCTTGCCTAGTCCGAGCGAGGGCTATGACGCCCAGCTCAACGCTATCAAGAGTCTGGTGGCAGAAGACCCGGGTCGCGTGGCCCAGGTCGTGAAAGAGTGGATCAACGCCGATGAGTGACAATCGAGCCCTGACTTCCAAGCTGACCCGTGTCGACAAGGCAGCCATCCTGCTGTTGTCGCTGGGCGAGACCGACGCTGCGCAGGTACTTCGGCACATGGGGCCGAAAGAGGTCCAGCGCGTGGGCGTGGCCATGGCGCAGATGGGCAACGTCCATCGCGAGCAGGTCGAGCAGGTGATGAGCGAGTTCGTCGAGATCGTCGGCGACCAGACCAGCCTGGGCGTCGGCTCCGACGGCTATATCCGCAAGATGCTGACCCAGGCCCTTGGCGAGGACAAGGCCAACGGCCTGATCGACCGCATCCTGCTGGGCGGCAATACCAGTGGTCTGGACAGCCTGAAATGGATGGAACCTCGCGCCGTCGCCGACGTCATTCGCTACGAACACCCGCAGATCCAGGCGATCGTCGTGGCCTATCTCGATCCGGACCAGGCCGGGGAAGTCCTCGGCAACTTCGACCATAAGGTGCGCCTGGACATCATCCTGCGCGTCTCGTCGTTGAACACCGTGCAGCCGGCGGCGTTGAAGGAACTGAACCAGATCCTCGAGAAGCAGTTCTCCGGCAACTCGAATGCCGCCCGTACCACCCTGGGTGGTATCAAGCGTGCCGCGGACATCATGAACTTCCTCGACAGTTCGGTCGAAGGGCAGCTCATGGACGCGATCCGCGAGATCGACGGCGATCTTTCCGAGCAGATCGAAGACCTCATGTTCGTCTTCAACAACCTGGCCGATGTCGACGACCGCGGTATCCAGGCCCTGTTGCGCGAAGTCTCCTCCGATGTGCTGGTGGTGTCGCTCAAGGGCGCGGACGAAAAGGTCAAGGACAAGATCTTCAAGAACATGTCCAAGCGTGCCTCCGAGCTGCTGCGCGACGACCTGGAAGCCAAGGGGCCGGTGCGCGTCAGCGACGTCGAGACGGCGCAGAAGGAAATCCTCACCATCGCCCGTCGCATGGCCGAAGCCGGCGAGATCGTGCTGGGCGGCAAAGGTGCCGAAGAGATGATCTGACGCGTCGGCGCCGGGCCTGCGGGGCGGCGCCGATTGCCAGGCAGCCTGGGTTTGGACGTTAAGCCCGGGCCGTGCCTGGGCTTCTGTCATCCGTAACCCGACTTGAGAGCGCATGGAATCATGTCGACCAACGAACATCTGAGTGAACTGATCCGCGCCCGCGACGTCGAGGGTTTCGACCGCTGGGCACTGCCCAGTTTCGACCCGCAGCCGGAGCCGGAACCCGAGCCTGAGCCCGAGGAGGTCGCCGAGGAGGTCGAGGAAGTGCCGCTGGAGGAAGTCCAGCCGCTGACCCTCGAAGAGCTCGAGAGCATTCGCCAGGAGGCCTACAACGAGGGCTTCGCCACGGGCGAGCGCGAAGGTTTCCATAGCACCCAGCTCAAGGTTCGCCAGGAGGCCGAAGTGGCCCTGAATGCACGCCTGGAAAGCCTTGAGCAACTGATGGGCCATTTGCTCGACCCCATCGCCGAGCAGGACGCGCAGATCGAAAAGCATCTCGTGCACCTGGTCAGCCATATTGCCCGCGAGGTCGTCGGCCGCGAGCTGAAGACCGATTCCAGCCAGATCACCCATGTCCTGCGCGAAGCCCTGAAGCTGTTGCCGATGGGCGCCGAGAACATTCGCATTCACCTCAATCCCCAGGATTTCGAGCTGGCCAAGGCCCTGCGCGCGCGGCATGAGGAAAACTGGCGTCTGCTCGAAGACGACTCGCTGCAGCCTGGCGGCTGCTGGATCGAGACCGCCCACAGCCGTATCGACGCGACCATGGAAACCCGCCTCGAGAAAGCGCTCAAGCAACTGTTCGACCAATTGCACGACCAGGGGCTGCATCCGGCTGCGCCGGACCTGCATTTCCAGCTGCAGGACAAGAAAGCGCCGGTCGAGGAAACGGAAGCCAGCGATGCGCCTTGACCGCACCAGCTTCGCCAGGCGCCTGGGTACCTACGCCGACGCCATCAGCCTGCCCCACCAGCCGGTCGTGGAAGGACGCCTGCTGCGCATGGTCGGCCTGACCCTTGAGGCCGAAGGCCTGCGCGCTGCCGTCGGTAGCCGCTGCAAGGTCATCAATGACGACAGCTATCACCCGGTGGAGGTCGAGGCCGAGGTCATGGGCTTTGCCGGAGGCAAGGTGTTCCTAATGCCGGTGGGCAGCGTCGCCGGTATCGCCCCGGGGGCGCGGGTGGTGCCGCTCGACGACAGCGGCCGCCTGCCGATGGGCATGAGCATGCTCGGCCGTGTCCTCGACGGCGCCGGTCGCGCCCTCGACGGCAAGGGCGGGATGAAGGCCGAGGACTGGGTGCCGATGGATGGCCCGACCATCAATCCGCTTAACCGCGACCCCATCAGCCAGCCCCTGGACGTCGGCATTCGCAGCATCAATGGCCTGCTCACCGTCGGCCGCGGCCAGCGCCTGGGCCTGTTTGCCGGCACCGGCGTGGGTAAATCGGTGTTGCTGGGAATGATGACCCGCTTCACCGAGGCCGACATCATCGTGGTCGGCCTGATCGGCGAACGCGGACGCGAGGTGAAGGAGTTCATCGAGCATATCCTCGGCACCGAGGGCCTCAAGCGCTCGGTGGTGGTGGCGTCGCCAGCGGACGACGCACCGATGATGCGCCTGCGCGCAGCCATGTATTGCACGCGCATCGCCGAGTATTTTCGCGACAAGGGCAAGAACGTCCTGCTGCTGATGGACTCCCTGACCCGTTTCGCCCAGGCCCAGCGCGAAATCGCCCTGGCCATTGGCGAGCCGCCGGCGACCAAGGGCTACCCGCCTTCGGTATTCGCCAAACTGCCCAAGCTGGTGGAGCGGGCCGGTAACGGCGAGGCCGGCGGCGGTTCGATCACCGCCTTCTATACCGTGCTTTCCGAAGGCGACGACCAGCAGGATCCGATCGCCGACTCGGCGCGCGGCGTGCTCGACGGCCACATCGTGCTGTCGCGGCGCCTGGCGGAGGAGGGGCATTACCCGGCCATCGATATCGAGGCCTCCATCAGCCGGGTCATGCCGCAGGTGGTCACGCCCGAGCAGATGACCCAGGCCCAGCAGTTCAAGCAGCTGTGGTCACGGCTGTCGCAAAGTCGCGACCTGATCAGCGTCGGTGCCTACGTGGCCGGCGGCGATAAGGAAACCGACCTGGCCATATCCCTGCAACCGCGGCTGGTGCACTTCCTGCGCCAGGGGCTGGACGAGAACGTCAGCCAGGAGCAGAGCCGCGAACAGCTGGAAGCGGTATTCACGCCGCTCACGGCAGGCTGATAGGCCATGGCCCAGCCCAGTCGTGCCGCGCGCCTGGCCCCGGTGGTGGAGATGGCCGAGGATGCCGAGCGCAAGGCCGCGCAGCGTCTCGGGCACTTCCAGCAGCAGGTGGCCCAGGCCCAGGCCAAGCTGGCAGAGCTCGACCAGTTCCGCAGCGACTACCAGCAGCAATGGATGCAGCGCGGCAGCCAGGGGGTATCGGGCAAATGGCTGGTGGGCTTCCAGCGTTTCCTCGGCCAGCTCGACACGGCGGTGGCGCAGCAGCACCAGAGCCTGGTCTGGCACCAGAACAACCTCAATAGCGCCCGCGGCACCTGGCAGGAGGCCTACGCCCGGGTCGAGGGGCTGCGCAAGCTGGTCCAGCGCTACATCGAGGAAGCCCGGCTGCTGGAGGACAAGCGTGAGCAGAAGCTTCTCGACGAACTGTCGCAACGCCTGCCGCGGCACGATCGATTCTGACACCACGCGCTGGTCGGCCTGCCTTGCCGGGCTCCGGGCGGGCTGCTAAACCTTCTAGAGGACCGCACTCGCCACCTCCGAAGGAAGCGCCAACATGGCTGTTGAAACCGAGTTGTCCCAGGACGGGAAAAAGCTGACGATCCGCATCAAGGGTCGTTTCGATTTCGGCAGGCACCAGGAATTTCGCGACTCCTACGAGCGCACGCCGGTGCGCCCCGACAGCTTCGATGTCGACCTCAAGGACGCCACCTACCTGGATAGCTCCGCCCTGGGCATGCTCCTGCTGCTGCGTGATCACGCCGGTGGCGACAATTCGAATATCCGGGTGATCAACACCAACTCCGATGTGCGCAAGATCCTTGCGATCTCCAACTTCGAAAAACTCTTCGATATCACTTGAGCGCCAGCATGAGCGACGGGCATACCCTGACTGTCCTGATCGCCGAGGATGGCGCGACCGACCGGCTGTTGCTGGCTACTATCGTGCGCAAGCAGGGGCACAGGGTGCTGACCGCGGAGAACGGCAAGCTGGCGGTCGCCCTGTTCGCCGAACAGCGCCCGCAATTGGTGTTGCTGGACGCGGTCATGCCGGTGATGGACGGCTTCGAAGCGGCGCGGCAGATCAAGGCGTTGGCCGGCGAGGAGCTTGTGCCGATCATCTTCCTCACCTCCCTGACCGAGGACGATGCCCTGGTGCGCTGCCTGGAGGCCGGCGGCGACGATTTCCTCGCCAAGCCCTACAGCCCGGCGGTGCTGGCAGCCAAGATCAAGGCCATGGATCGCCTGCGCCGCCTGCAGGCCACGGTAGTGGAACAGCGCGACCAGATTGCCCTGCATCACAACCACCTGCTCAACGAACAGCGCGTGGCCAAGGCGGTGTTCGACCAGATCGCCCATGCCGGTTGCCTCGGTGCGCCAAACATCCGCTACCTGCAATCACCCTATGCACTGTTCAACGGCGACTTGCTGCTGGCAGCGTTCACGCCCACCGGTGACATGCACGTGCTGCTCGGCGACTTCACCGGCCATGGCCTGCCGGCCGCGGTGGGTGCCATGCCCCTGGCCGAAGTCTTCCATGGCATGACGGCGAAGGGCTACGGCCTGGCGGAAACCCTGCGCGAGATGAATGCCAAGCTCAAGCGCATCCTGCCGGTGGACATGTTCTGCTGCGCGTTGCTGCTGAACCTCAGCTTCGAGCGGCGCGTGGTGGAAGTCTGGAACGGTGGCATGCCTGACGGCTATCTATTGCCGGCTTCCGGCGACCAGGCCACGCCGCTGGTGTCGCGACACCTGCCGCTGGGGGTGTTGTCGCCTGAACGCTTCGACGAACGTACCGATGTGCTGCCGCTGGCCCTGGGTGACCGCCTGTTTCTGCTCACCGATGGCGTGGTGGAAACCTGCGATGAAAGTGACGAGCCTTTCGGCGTCGAGCGCCTGCTGCGGGTGTTCAGTGAAAATCGCCACCCCGAGCATCTGTTCGACGACGTCCTGCTGGCCCTGGAAGCGTTCCGTGGTCGCGCGCGGGACGATGCCAGCCTGCTGGAAATCACCGTAGTGGCCCCGGAGCGGCTGATGCCGGCGCCGTTGATGTACTCCGACAGCGGCCAGTCGAGCCCGCTGGACTGGTCGCTGTCCTTCGAGTTCCGTGCCCGGACCCTCAAGCGTTTCAACCCGCTGCCCTGGTTGATGCAGGTGCTGCAGGAGGTGCACGGCCTGCGCAAGCAGAGCGGTGCCCTGTACAGCGTGCTCAACGAGCTGTATTCCAACGCCCTGGAGCATGGCGTGCTGGGCCTGGACTCCGCGCTCAAGCGCGACGCCCAGGGCTTCACCACCTACTACCAGGAGCGCGACCGACGCCTGCAGGGCCTGGACAGCGGCCATATCCGTGTAAGCCTGCGCGTGGAACCCTGGAAGGGAGGAGGGCGTCTCATTATTGAAGTCGAGGACAGCGGCGACGGCTTCGACATGGGTAAAGTGAGCGCCTTGCCTGCTGTCGAGCAGCGTCTGAGCGGACGTGGCCTGAATCTGGTCCGCCGGCTGGGCCGGCATGCCGAATGGAGCGATGGCGGGCGCCGGGCGCGCGTGGAGTTCGCCTGGGACGCTCTGGCATAATCGCAGTCTTGATCAAGGAGTGAACAAGTGTCCGATTCTCATGTTGACCGCAAGGTATTGAGCGACCTCCAGGACGTCATGGGGGACGACTACCTCAAGCTGCTGGAAACCTTCCTCTACGACTCCGAGCGGCGTCTGAACGACCTCTTTCGCGCCCGCAATGCCGATGAGTTGCGGTTGGCGGCGCATAGCTTCAAGGGCAGTGCCAGCAACATGGGGGCGCATGAGCTGGCAGAACTTTGCCGCCAGGTGGAAGAGCGGGTGCAGCAGCACTTGCTGTTCGACATCGAGCACCTTATCAACCAGATCCGGCGGGAGTTTGTCGAGGTCCGCGACATCTTCCGTGACGAGTGCAAGCGGGTGCAGGTCAGCTGAGCCTGCGCTCTTCGATGTCGCGTCAGGCACAACCTGGCGCGACTTTTGCGTAACCTTCGCTATTCGTGATGCCAAGCTTCTGTAGCGGAGACCTTTTCATGCCCGTCGCATCAAACCCATTGCTGCAATCCAGCGTTGCCGCCAAGAGCGCACGGTCCCAGAACGCTACCCTGGACAAAGCCACGCAGAGCTTGAACGACAAGGGTTCGGACTTTTCCCGTGTCTATTCGCAGCAGGCCAAGGAGCCGGTTGCCGGCAAGAGCGAGGTGCCCGCGCAAGGCCGTGGAGGCGTCGACAAATCGGCGGCAAACAGCGGCAAGGCGCAAGAGCCCGAAGCCGGCAAGGTTGCCGATGGCGGCAAGGAATTGCCTGACGAACATGAAGTCCAGGCCAGCGCGACCGGGCAGGGCGATAGCGGCGATGCGAGCGATGTCGATGCCAATGCCAATGCCCAGCCACCCCTCGACGCCAACCTGGTTGCCGGCCAGTTGACCGATGCTGCACAGGGTGCGCAATTGCTCCAGGCCCAGGCCGAAGCGGTGGCGCCGGTGATCCAGGCGGCCGGCCAGCAGCCGGCGGCGGCGGTCACCCCTGCGGTCACCGATGATCAGGCCTTCGACCCGGAGGCGGATGCCCTGGCCGATCTGCCGGTACTGCGCCTGGCGCTGGAACAGAACGCCCAGGCCCAGGGCACCACCTCGGCCCACGCCAGCAAGACCCCGGGGCAGGAGGGTGCCCAGGCCCAGCAACCGGCTGTCAATACACTGGCGCAGATGCTCCAGCCGGGTGACGCCGATGCTGGCCAGACCGAAAGCGGCGACAAGGCCTTCGCCGGCCTGATCGACGACGGCCTCAAGGACCTCAAGGGCGCCAGCAGCGATACCCGGGTCGACGATTTCGCCAACCGCCTGGCCAGCCTGACCCAGGCCGTCACACCGAAGACCGCCAATGCCGTGGCACCTGCGCCGCTGCACCAGCCCCTGGCCATGAACCAGGGTGGCTGGACCGAGGGCCTGGTCAACCGGGTCATGTACCTGTCCAGCCAGAACCTCAAGTCTGCCGATATCCAGCTGGAGCCGAGGGAGCTCGGGCGCCTGGACATCAAGGTGAACATGGCCGTCGATCAACCGACCCAGATCACCTTCGCCAGCGGTCACGCCGGGGTGCGCGATGCCCTCGAGGGCCAGGTGCACCGCCTGCGCGAACTGTTCAGCCAGCAAGGCATGGCCCAGCCGGACGTCAACGTCGCCGACCAGCAGCGCCAGCAGCACAGCGCCAGCCAGGACGATTCGCCGAAGATGAGTGGTGTGGCGGCGCGGCGCAATGCCGAGGCGGCCGAAGGTGATGTGGCGGCCGTGGAACCGCAGACCGTCATCGGCTCCAGTACCGTCGACTACGTTGTCTGAGAGCTGTATGGATCCTGTGGGAGCGGGTTCACCCGCGATGACGGTAGTGAGACCACTATTGCAATCGCGGGTGAACCCGCTCCCACAGGATCCGCGTCGATAATTATTATCCGCAAACTGGCATAACACTTGCTCGGCCACACGCCATAGTGGAACAAACCTCCTGTGAGTGACGGATTATTGGCATGGCGAAGAGCGAAGCAGTCAAAGACCCCGCCGTTAAAGGCAAACTCAAACTGATCCTGCTGCTGGTCCTGGCCCTGTTGCTGGCCATCGGCCTGTCGGTTGGCGCTACCTGGTTCTTCCTGCACAAGTCCGAAAGCAAGCCTGCCGCCGAACCTGCTGCGGCTGCGGCCAACGTCAAGCAACCGGCCATCTACGAATCCATGTCGCCGGCCTTCGTGGTCAACTTCAACCAGAACGGCCGCCAGCGCTACATGCAGGTGAGCATCACCATGCAGGCCCGCGACCAGGCCGCCCTCGATGCGCTCAAGGTGCATATGCCGGTGATCCGCAACAACCTGGTCATGCTCTTCTCGGGGCAGTCCTTCGAGTCGCTGGCGACCCCGGTCGGCCAGGAAATGCTGCGCCAGAAGGCCACCGCCAGCGTCCAGGAAGTGGCGCAGAAGGAAGTCGGCAAGCTGGTCATCGACCAGTTGCTGTTCACCAATTTCGTATTGCAGTAGGAGCCGAAGATGGCCGTGCAGGACCTGCTGTCCCAGGATGAGATCGATGCCCTCTTGCATGGCGTCGACGATGGCCTGGTGCAAACCGAATCAAGCGCCGATCCCGGCAGCGTCAAAAGCTATGACCTGACCAGCCAGGATCGCATCGTCCGCGGTCGCATGCCGACCCTGGAAATGATCAACGAGCGTTTCGCCCGCTATACCCGCGTCAGCATGTTCAACCTGCTGCGGCGCTCCGCCGACGTGGCGGTGGGCGGCGTGCAGGTGATGAAGTTCGGCGAATACGTGCACTCGCTGTACGTACCGACCAGCCTCAACCTGGTGAAGATCAAGCCGCTGCGCGGCACCTCGCTGTTCATCCTCGACGCCAAGCTGGTGTTCAAGCTGGTGGACAACTTCTTCGGCGGCGACGGCCGTCACGCCAAGATCGAGGGGCGCGAGTTCACCCCGACCGAGCTTCGTGTCGTGCGCATGGTCCTCGACCAGTGCTTCGTCGACCTCAAGGAAGCCTGGCAGGCGATCATGCCGGTCAACTTCGAGTACATAAACTCCGAGGTCAACCCGGCCATGGCCAACATCGTCGGCCCGAGCGAGGCGGTGGTGGTCTCGACCTTCCATATCGAACTCGACGGCGGCGGCGGCGACCTGCACGTGACCATGCCGTATTCGATGATCGAACCGGTGCGCGAAATGCTCGACGCCGGCTTCCAGTCCGACCTGGACGACCAGGACGAGCGCTGGGTCAAGGCCCTGCGCGAAGACGTGCTGGACGTCAGCGTGCCGCTCAGTGCCACCGTGGCCCGGCGCCAGTTGAAGCTGCGCGACATCCTGCACATGCAGCCAGGCGACGTGATTCCCGTGGAACTGCCCGAGGACCTGGTCGTGCGCGCCAACGGCGTGCCGTCGTTCAAGGCCAGCCTGGGCTCGCACAAGGGCACCCTGGCCCTGCAGATCAAGGCGCCGATCGAGCGACGCTGAGCGCCTGACCCTCATTAACCGATTTGATTGCTTGTCGAGGACAAGATGGCTAACGAAAACGACATTACTTCGATGGAAGAGCAGGCGCTGGCCGACGAGTGGGCCGCTGCCCTTAACGAAAGCGGCGACGGCCAGGCCGATATCGATGCGCTGATGGCCGGCGACAGCGGTGCCTCCAGCGGCGGCCCCAGCCGTCTGCCGATGGAAGAATTCGGCAGCTCGCCACGCCCTAGCGAAGTGGTCAGCCTGGACGGGCCTAACCTGGACGTGATCCTGGATATCCCGGTGAACATCTCCATGGAAGTGGGCAGCACCGAAATCAGCATCCGCAACCTGCTGCAGCTCAACCAGGGTTCGGTGATCGAGCTTGATCGCCTGGCCGGCGAGCCGCTGGACGTGCTGGTCAACGGCACGCTGATCGCCCATGGCGAGGTGGTGGTGGTCAACGAGAAGTTCGGCATCCGCCTGACCGACGTGATCAGCCCGAGCGAACGCATCAAGAAGCTGCGCTGAGTGAAGCGTTTTCTCCTCCTGCTGGCGCTCGCCGCCGGCCTGTGCTGGATGCCCGTGGGCCTGGCGGCGCAGGTTGGCGCCACGCCGGCCGTGGCGACGGTGGCACCGGCAACGTCCGGCAGCGTCGCTGGCCAGTTGACCCAACTGGTTCTTGGCCTGTTGCTGGTGCTGGGGCTGATCTTCTTTCTCGCCTGGCTGCTGCGCCGGGTGCAGAACGCTGCGCCCAACGCCAACCAGCTGATCCAGGTGGTCGGCAGTCGCCAGGTGGGCCCGCGTGACCGGCTGTTGCTGGTGCAGGTCGGCGACGAGCAGATCCTCATCGGCCATACCCCGGGCAGCCTGACCGCCCTGCATGTCATGAACACACCCGTCGAAGCGCCGGCCAGCGCCCGCCCGGCCACGCCGGAATTCGCCCAGCGCCTGATGGAGCTGCTGGGCAAGGATCAGAAGGACAAGCCGTGATGGCCGCATTGCGAACGATATTGACGCTGCTGGTGCTGCTGGCCGCACCTGCGGCGCTGGCCGCCGACCCGCTGTCGATCCCGGCGATCACCCTGTCCAGCGGGGCGGATGGCCAGCAGGAGTACTCGGTCAGCCTGCAGATCCTGCTGATCATGACCGCGCTGAGCTTTATCCCGGCGTTCGTCATCCTGATGACCAGCTTCACCCGGATCATCATCGTCTTCTCGATCCTGCGCCAGGCCCTGGGCCTGCAGCAGACCCCGTCGAACCAGATCCTCATCGGCCTGGCGCTGTTCCTGACCCTGTTCATCATGGGCCCGGTATTCGACCGGGTGAACCGCGACGCCCTCCAGCCCTACCTGTCCGAGACCCTGACCGCGCCGCAGGCGCTGGAAAAGGCCCAGGTGCCGCTGAAGGACTTCATGCTGGCGCAGACCCGGCAGAGCGACCTCGACCTGTTCATGCGCCTGTCCAAGCGCACCGACATCGCCGGCCCCGACCAGGTGCCGCTGACCATCCTGGTCCCGGCGTTCGTGACCTCGGAATTGAAGACCGCGTTCCAGATCGGCTTCATGATCTTCATCCCGTTCCTGATCATCGACCTGGTGGTGGCGAGCGTGCTGATGGCCATGGGCATGATGATGCTGTCGCCGTTGATCATTTCCCTGCCGTTCAAGATCATGCTGTTCGTCCTGGTGGATGGCTGGGCCTTGATCATCGGCACCCTTGCCGGCAGTTTCGGCGGCGTTTGACGCGCAGGAGAGCAGCATGACCCCTGAAGTCGCAGTCGACCTGTTTCGCGATGCCCTGTGGCTGACCACCCTCATGGTGGCGGTGCTGGTGGTGCCGAGCCTGCTGGTGGGGTTGCTGGTGGCGATGTTCCAGGCGGCCACCCAGATCAACGAACAGACCCTGAGCTTCCTCCCGCGCCTGCTGGTGATGCTGGTCACCCTGATCGTCGCCGGGCCCTGGCTGGTGCAGAAGTTCATGGAGTACATCCTGAACCTGTACGGCAGCATTCCACAGCTAATCGGCTGATCGCGCCGTGCTCGAACTGACCGACACGCAGATTTCCACCTGGGTGGCCAGTTTCATCCTGCCGCTGTTCCGCGTGCTGGCCGTGCTGATGACCATGCCGGTATTCGGTACCTCGCTGCTGCCGCAGCGGATCCGCCTGTATTTCGGCGTGGCCATTACCGTGGTGATCGTCCCGGCGCTGCCGCCGATGCCGCCGGTCGAGGCGCTGGACATGAGCGCCCTGCTGCTGGTCGGCGAACAGATCCTCATCGGCGCGCTGTTCGGCCTGTCCCTGCAACTGTTCTTCCAGGCCTTCGTGATTGCCGGGCAGATCGTCGCGATCCAGATGGGTCTGGCCTTTGCCTCCATGGTCGACCCGGCCAACGGCGTCAACACCACGGTGATCAGCCAGTTCCTGACCATGCTGGTGACCTTGCTGTTCCTGTCGATGAACGGCCATCTGGTGGTCTTCGAAGTCCTTGTCGAAAGCTTCACCACCCTGCCGGTGGGCGGCGGGCTGATGGTCAACCATTTCTGGGAGCTGGCCGGACGCATGGGCTGGGTGCTGGGCGCCTCGCTGCTGCTGGTGCTGCCGGTGATCACCTCGTTGCTGGTGATCAACATCGCCTTTGGCGTGATGACCCGGGCGGCGCCACAATTGAACATCTTCGCCATCGGCTTCCCGCTGACCCTGGTGATCGGCATGGGGCTGTTCTGGGTCGGCCTGGCGGACATTCTTTCCCATTACCAGTCGTTGGCGTCCGAGGCGCTGCAATGGCTGCGTGAACTGGCACGGGCGCGCTGAGCATGGCAGAGAGCGAAAGCGGTCAGGACAAGACAGAAGACCCCACGGACAAACGCCGTAATGACGCCCGCGAAAAGGGCGAGATCGCCCGCTCCAAGGAGCTCAACACCGTTGCCGTGATGATTGCCGGGGCGGGTGGCCTGCTGACCTTCGGCGGCTATCTGGCCGAAGCGCTGATGGAGATCATGCGCAGCAACTTCAGCCTGTCGCGCGAGGTGCTGATGGATGAGCGCTACATGGGCATCTTCCTGCTGACCTCGGGCAAGCTGGCGATCCTTGCCACCCAGCCGGTGCTGCTGGTGCTGTTGCTGGCCGCCTTGCTCGGCCCGATTGCCCTGGGTGGGTGGCTGTTCGCCACCGGTACCCTGGCGCCGAAGTTCAGCCGGATGAACCCGCTCGCGGGGATCAAGCGGATGTTCTCGGTGCATTCCCTGGCCGAGTTGCTCAAGGCCATCGCCAAGTTCACCGTGATCCTGGTGGTGGCCCTGGCGGTGCTGTCCGCCGACCGTGACGACCTCCTGGCGATCGCCAACGAGCCGCTGGACCAGGCCATCATCCACAGCGTCCAGGTGGTCGGCTGGAGCGCCATGTGGATGGCCTGCGGGTTGCTGCTGATCGCCGCGGTGGACGTGCCGATCCAGCTCTGGCAGGCCAAGCAGAAGCTGATGATGACCAAGCAGGAAGTGCGCGACGAATACAAGGACACCGAGGGCAAGCCGGAGGTCAAGCAGCGGATCCGCCAGGTGCAGCGCGAGATTTCCCAGCGGCGGATGATGGCGGCGGTGCCCGAGGCCGACGTCATCATCACCAACCCGACCCACTATGCGGTGGCGCTCAAGTACGACCCGGAGAAGGGCTCGGCGCCCTTGCTGCTGGCCAAGGGTACCGATTTCATCGCCCTGAAGATCCGCGAGATCGCCGTGCAGCACAACATCCAGCTACTGGAGTCGCCGGCGCTGGCGCGCTCCATCTACCACTCCACGGAGCTGGAGGAAGAGATTCCCGCCGGGCTGTACCTCGCCGTAGCCCAGGTGCTGGCCTACGTCTACCAGATCCGCCAGTACCAGGCGGGCAAGGGCAAGCCCCCCGAGCCGCTCAAGGATCTGCCGATTCCGCCGGACCTGCGGCGCGATTCCTGATTTCCAGTTGTTCGCGGACCTTGTGGGAGCGGGTTTATCGGAACGCCGAACCGCCGCGATTGCGGTAGTGGGCTCACTGACGCAATCGCGGGTGAACCCGCTCCCACAGGGTTCGCGTTGTACTCCGAGTTTTCCATTTGAAAAAAGTTGGAAAGCTTCTTGCAAAGAGCAGCGCCAAGCGCCCCCGTGGCGTCAAAGTTTTGCTTGAAGAGGAAGACCGGTGGATCGCTCTCAGTTAATCAACAGCGCGCGCAGCAACCTCGGCAGCCTGGGCCGGGGCAATATCGGGGTGCCGGTATTACTGCTGATCATGCTGGCCATGATGATGTTGCCGATCCCGCCGTTCCTGCTGGACGTCTTCTTCACCTTCAACATCGCCCTGTCCATCGTGGTCCTGCTGGTCTGCGTGTACGCGCTGCGGCCGCTGGATTTCGCCGCGTTCCCGACCATCCTGCTGGTGGCGACCCTGCTGCGCCTGGCGCTGAACGTGGCCTCGACGCGGGTAGTGCTGCTCCACGGCCACGATGGCCACGGTGCCGCCGGTAAAGTGATCCAGGCCTTCGGTGACGTGGTCATCGGTGGCAACTACGTGGTCGGTATCGTGGTCTTCGCCATCCTGATGATCATCAACTTCGTGGTGGTGACCAAGGGTGCCGGGCGGATCTCCGAGGTGAGCGCACGCTTCACCCTCGACGCCATGCCCGGCAAGCAGATGGCCATCGACGCCGACCTCAACGCCGGCCTGATCAACCAGGACCAGGCCAAGGCACGCCGTGCCGAAGTGGCCCAGGAAGCCGAGTTCTACGGGTCCATGGACGGTGCCAGCAAGTTCGTGCGGGGCGACGCCATTGCCGGCCTGCTGATCCTGTTCATCAACCTGATCGGCGGCATGGCCATCGGCATGGTCCAGCACGGCATGACCTTCGGCGATGCCGGCCGGGTCTACGCCCTGCTGACCATCGGTGACGGTTTGGTGGCGCAGCTGCCGTCCCTGTTGCTGTCCACCGCCGCCGCGATCATGGTGACCCGTGCTTCCGGCTCGGAAGACATGGGCAAGCAGATCAATCGGCAGATGTTCGACTCGCCGAAGGCCCTGGCGGTCTCGGCGGCACTGATGATCGTCATGGGCCTGGTCCCGGGCATGCCGCACATCGCCTTCATCAGCCTCGGCCTGCTGGCCGGCGGCGGCGCCTACCTGGTGTGGAAGAAGCAGAACCAGGTCAAGGTCAAGGCTGCCCAGGAACTGCAGCGCCAGCAGGAAGCCCTGCCGTCGCCCTCGCGTGCTGCCGAGACCAAGGAGCTGGGCTGGGACGATGTCACTCCGATCGACATGATCGGCCTGGAAGTGGGCTACCGCCTGATCCCGCTGGTGGACCGCAACCAGGGTGGCCAGTTGCTGGCGCGGATCAAGGGCGTGCGCAAGAAGCTGTCCCAGGACCTCGGCTTCCTGATGCCCACGGTGCATATCCGCGACAACCTCGACCTGGCTCCGAGCACCTATCGCCTGACCCTGATGGGGGTGATCCTGGCCGAGGCGGAAATCTTCCCCGAGCGGGAAATGGCCATCAATCCGGGCCAGGTATTCGGTACGCTCAACGGTATTTCCGCGCGGGACCCGGCCTTCGGCCTGGAAGCGGTGTGGATCGATGTCGCCCAGCGTAGTCAGGCGCAGTCCCTGGGCTACACGGTGGTCGATGCCAGTACCGTGGTCGCCACCCACCTCAACCAGATTCTCTACAAGCATTGCCATGAGTTGATCGGCCATGAAGAGGTCCAGCAACTGCTGGCGGTGCTGGCCAAGGGCTCGCCGAAGCTGGCAGAGGAAATCGTCCCCGGGGTGTTGTCCCTGTCCGGTTTGTTGAAAGTGCTCCAGGCCCTGCTGGCGGAGCAGGTTCCCGTCAGGGATATCCGTAGCATTGCCGAGGCGATCGCCAACAATGCCAGCAAGAGTCAAGATACCGCCGCGCTGGTCGCCGCGGTCCGCGTCGGATTGTGTCGCGCTATCGTGCAAAGCATTGTCGGCACTGAGTCCGAGCTGCCTGTGATCACCCTTGAGCCAAGGTTGGAACAGATCTTGCTCAATAGTCTGCAAAGGGCCGGGCAAGGTCAGGAAGACGGTGTTCTTCTTGAACCGAGCATGGCGGAAAAGCTTCAGCGTTCGCTGATCGAGGCTGCCCAGCGTCAGGAGATGCAAGGTCAGCCGGCCATCCTGCTGGTAGCAGGACCGATCCGGCAAATGCTCTCGCGTTTCGGTCGCCTGGCCGTACCGAATTTGCATGTTTTGGCGTATCAGGAAATACCTGACAACAAGCAAGTCACCATCGTTGCCACAGTGGGCCCCAACGGCTGAGGTAGTGGGTTATGCAAGTTAAGCGTTTTTTCGCCGCCGATATGCGTCAGGCCATGAAGCTGGTTCGCGATGAGCTGGGGGCCGATGCCGCCATCATCGGCAACCGACGGATTGCTGGCGGTGTCGAGCTGACGGCGGCGCTGGACTACAAGCTGTCCGCCCTTGCGCCTCGGGTGCCCAACGCCGAGCTTGAAGACGAGCTGCGCAAGACCCAATCGCGCATCGCCACTGCCCAGGCCGAACTGAGCGCCCGCGACGACAGCGACAGCGGCAACCGCCAGCTGTTCGCCGGCCTGCCGCTGACGGCCTCCGAGCCGCTGGTCGAGCCACGTCATGAAGAGCCGGCGCCTGCGCCGGCCGCCCCGGCGCCATCGGCCATCGACCGGCGTATGTTCGATTCCATGCGTTCCGAGCTTTCCGGCCTGCGCGAGCTGCTGGAAGTCCAGCTCGGCTCCCTGGCCTGGAACCAGTTGCAGGGCGCCAAGCCGCACCAGGCCAATCTCTGGCGCCGCCTGCAGCGCATCGGCCTGTCCGGCCCGCTGGCCCGCGACCTGCTCGACCTGACCCAGGAAATCGTCGACCCGCGCCACGGCTGGCGCATGCTCCTGGCCCATCTGGCGCGGATGATCCATGTGCCGGATGTCGAGCCGATCGAGGAGGGCGGGGTGATCGCCATGGTCGGCCCGGCCGGCATGGGCAAGACCACCACCCTGGCCAAGCTGGCCGCGCGCTATGTGCTCAAGTACGGCGCGCAGAACCTGGCCCTGGTGAGCATGGACAGTTTCCGTATCGGTGCCCAGGAGCAGCTCAAGACCCTCGGGCGCATCCTCAACGTCCCGGTGACCCACGTCGATCCCGGCCAGTCCCTGGCCCAGGCGCTGGAGCCGCTGCTGCGCAAGCGCGTGGTGCTGATCGACACCGCCGGCCTGCAGGCCAGCGACCCGGCGCTGCGCATGCAGCTGGAAACCCTTGCCGGGCGTGGCATCCAGGCGAAGAATTACCTGGTCCTGGCCACCACCAGCCAGAAACAGGTGCTGACCGCCGCCTACCACAGCTACAAGCGCTGCGGCCTGGCCGGTTGCATCCTGACCAAGCTCGATGAAACCGCCAGCCTGGGCGAGGTTCTCAGCCTGGCGATCAGTCACGAACTGCCCGTGGCCTATCTTACCGATGGCCCGCGCATTCCTGACGACCTGCACCTGCCGCGGCGGCACCAGTTGGTAAGCCGCGCGGTCAGTGTGCAGATGCAGGACGATCCGAGCGAGGAGGCCATGGCCGATATGTTCGCCGACCTGTACCACAGTGACGGCAAGCGTGTCGGCTGAGGTGGATATGTATCAGTTGCAAAGTACCTACATCACACGGATCGCGTGGCAAGTCATGGCTGTAGCCAGCGCGGCCCCGTCATGTGGCCTCGGTCTAAGCAAGACAAGGTAAAGAACAAATATGGGTAGCATGCATCCCGTACAGGTGATCGCCGTGACCGGCGGCAAAGGTGGCGTTGGCAAGACCAACGTGTCGGTGAATCTGTCACTGGCACTGGCCGAGCTCGGTCGTCGCGTCATGCTGCTGGACGCCGACCTTGGCCTGGCCAATGTCGACGTACTGCTCGGGCTCACCCCCAAGCGCACCCTGGCCGACGTCATCGAAGGCCGTTGCGAGCTGCGCGACGTCCTGCTCCAGGGCCCTGGCGGTGTACGCATCGTTCCGGCGGCCTCGGGCACCCAGAGCATGGTGCACCTGGCCCCGGCCCAGCACGCCGGCCTGATCCAGGCCTTCAGCGAGATCGGCGACAACCTCGACGTGCTGGTGATCGACACCGCTGCGGGGATCGGTGACTCGGTAGTCAGTTTCGTTCGCGCGGCCCAGGAAGTGCTGCTGGTGGTGTGCGACGAGCCGACCTCGATCACCGACGCCTACGCGCTGATCAAGTTGCTCAACCGTGACTACGGCATGAGCCGTTTCCGCGTCCTCGCCAACATGGCGCAGAGCCCCCAGGAAGGGCGCAACCTGTTCGCCAAGTTGACCAAGGTCACGGATCGCTTCCTCGATGTCGCCCTACAATACGTCGGTGCCGTGCCGTACGACGAATGCGTGCGCAAGGCCGTGCAGAAGCAGCGAGCGGTCTACGAAGCCTTCCCGCGTTCCAAGTGCGCGCTGGCGTTCAAGGCGATCGCCCAGAAGGTCGATAGCTGGCCGCTGCCGGCCAACCCGCGCGGCCACCTGGAATTCTTCGTCGAACGTCTGGTGCAGCCGACCAGTGCGGGACCCGTGCTATGAACGCCAGCGGCTACCGGATGTACAGCAAGTCCTCGCGTGACGCCCAGTACGAGCTGATCGAGCGCTATGCGCCGCTGGTCAAGCGCATCGCCTACCACCTGCTGGCGCGGCTGCCGGCCAGCGTGCAGGTGGAAGACCTGATCCAGGCGGGGATGATCGGCCTGCTCGAAGTCGCCAACAAGTACGACTCGAGCAAGGGCGCCAGTTTCGAGACCTACGTCGGCATCCGTATCCGTGGCGCCATGCTCGATGAAGTGCGCAAGGGCGACTGGGCACCGCGCTCGGTGCACCGCAATACCCGCATGGTCAGCGACGCAATTCGGGCAATCGAAGCAAAAACCGGCCGTGACGCTAAAGATCACGAGGTTGCTGCCGAACTCCAATTGAGTCTCGATGATTACTACGGGATTTTGAACGATACCTTGGGCAGCCGCCTGTTCAGCTTCGACGACCTGCTGCAGGACGGCGAGCATGAAGGGCTGCACGAGGACGGCGCCAGTGCCCAGCTCGAGCCTTCGCGCGATCTGGAGGACGAACGCTTCCAGGCAGCCCTGGCCGATGCCATCGCCAACCTGCCGGAACGCGAACGCCTGGTCCTGGCGCTGTACTACGACGAAGAGCTGAACCTCAAGGAAATCGGTGAGGTCCTGGGGGTCAGCGAATCGCGCGTCAGCCAGTTGCATAGCCAGTGCGCGGCCCGCCTGCGCAGCCGGTTGGGGGAATGGCGGGCGCGTTGAACCCGGGTTCGATGCAGTCGTTACAACGTGGTAGCCGGAATGATTGAACGCGCGCTCAGCGCTGGGCGCGTTAAAGACTGCTTGGAGGTCTAATTGAACAAAGAAATGAAAATCCTCATCGTCGACGACTTTTCGACGATGCGGCGGATCATCAAGAACCTGCTGCGTGACCTGGGCTTCACCAACACGCACGAGGCCGACGACGGCACCACCGCGCTGCCCATGCTGGAAACCGGTAACTTCGACTTCCTCGTCACCGACTGGAACATGCCCGGCATGACCGGTATCGACCTGCTGCGCAAAGTGCGCGCGGAAGAGCGCCTGAAGCACCTGCCGGTGCTTATGGTGACCGCCGAAGCCAAGCGCGAGCAGATCATCGAAGCCGCCCAGGCCGGGGTCAACGGCTACGTCGTGAAGCCTTTCACCGCCCAGGTGCTGAAAGAGAAAATCGAAAAGATCTTCGAACGCGTCAACGCTTGATGCGTCAACGGGGGCGCTATGGACCATAAAGAATCATCTCTGGGCGATTTCGAAATCACCCTGAAGAAACATGCCCAGGAGCTGGTCGAGAGCCTCGAACGAGGCCAGTTCGGCGACGCGGTGCAACTGATCCATCAGCTGAACCAGACCCGTGACCGCGGCCTGTACCAGGAAGTCGGCAAGCTCACGCGCGAGCTGCACAGTGCGATCGTCAGTTTCCAGATCGACACGCACATGCCGCAGGCCGAGGAAATTTCCCAGATCACCGACGCCACCGAGCGCCTGGCCTATGTGGTCAAGCTCACCGAGGCGGCGGCGAACCGCACCATGGACCTGGTCGAGCAAGGCGCGCCCGTCGTCAACGAACTGGGGGACGAGGCCCGTGCACTGCATGCCGACTGGCAGCGCTTCATGCGCCGGGAAGTGGCCGCCTCGGAGTTTCGCGAGCTGGTCCAGCGTGTCGACAGGTTCCTGGCGCGCAGCGCCGAGGATAGCCAGAAAGTCAGTGGCTACCTCAACGACATTCTCCTGGCCCAGGACTATCAGGACCTGACCGGCCAGGTGATCAAGCGGGTGACCTCGCTGGTCACCGAAGTCGAGAAGAATCTCCTCAAGCTGGTGTTGATGGCCAGCCAGGTCGACCGCTTTGCCGGTATCGAGCATGACCGCCGTGAGCTGCATGCGGAAAAAGACGAAAGTAAACATCCGACTCGGGGTGAAGGACCGCAGATTCATGCCGATAAACGTGAAGATGTCGTGTCCGGTCAGGACGATGTCGATGATCTGCTGTCCAGCCTGGGTTTTTAGGGAGCACGTTTGATGAGCTTCGGCGCCGATGAAGAAATCCTCCAGGATTTCCTGGTAGAGGCCGGCGAAATTCTTGAGCAACTGTCCGAGCAACTGGTCGAGCTGGAAAGCCGCCCGGACGATGCGGACCTGCTCAATGCGATCTTTCGCGGTTTTCACACTGTAAAAGGGGGCGCCGGCTTCCTCCAGCTCAATGAGCTGGTGGAGTGCTGCCATATCGCCGAGAACGTCTTCGACATCCTGCGCAAGGGAGAGCGCCGGGTCGATGCCGAACTGATGGACGTGGTCCTGGAGGCCCTGGATACGGTCAACAGCATGTTCGGCCAGGTGCGCGAGCGTACCGACATCACCCCGGCCACCCCGGAACTGCTCGGCGCCCTGGCGCGCCTGGCCGAGCCGGTCGGTGCCGAGCCCGCCGCACCGGTGGTTGCCGCCGAGCCGGTGGTCGCTGCCGAACCGGAGCCGGTGGCGGCGTCGGGCGACATTACCGACAGCGAGTTCGAGCAGTTGCTCGACTCGCTGGGTGCCATGCCTGACGACGTACCGGCGACCGAGGCCGGCGGCGATGAAATCACCGACGCCGAATTCGAATCCCTGCTCGACCAGTTGCATGGCAAGGGCCAGTTCGCCGCCGACAACCTGCAGGGCGCCAGCGCGCCTGCGCCGGTTGCCGAAGCCGGGGCCGAACCGAGCGATGAAATCACCGATGCCGAGTTCGAAGCGCTGCTGGACCAATTGCATGGCAAGGGTTCCTTCGCCGTGGATTCGCTGCCCGGTGTGGCGGCTGCCGCGCCTGCCGCTACGGCCGTCGAAGCGGCGCCTGCTGCCGCAGGCAGTGACGAAATCACCGAACACGAATTCGAAGCGCTGCTCGATCAACTGCACGGCAAGGGCAAGTTCGCCGCCGATGCCGTGGGCGCTGCCGCCACCGCTGCACCGGCTGCCGCCGCTGCGCCGGCCGCTGCAGTCGCCAAGCCGGCCGCACGTCCTGCTCCAGCGGCCAAGCCGGCCGCGGCCGCGCCTGCCCGCCAGGCCGCCGCGCCAGCCGCTGCCGCTGGCGACAAGCATCCGCCGGCCAGCGAAGCGGAAACCACCGTGCGCGTCGATACCGCACGCCTGGACGAGATCATGAACATGGTGGGCGAACTGGTGCTGGTGCGTAACCGCCTGGTCCGCCTGGGCCTGAACAGCGGCGACGAGGCCATGTCCAAGGCCGTGTCCAACCTCGATGTGGTCACTGCCGACCTGCAGACCGCGGTCATGAAGACCCGCATGCAGCCGATCAAGAAGGTCTTCGGGCGCTTCCCGCGCCTGGTTCGCGACCTGGCCCGGCAACTGAAGAAAGAGATCAACCTGGAACTGGTGGGCGAGGAAACCGACCTCGACAAGAACCTGGTCGAGGCCCTGGCCGACCCGCTGGTCCACCTGGTGCGCAATGCCGTCGACCACGGCGTGGAAACCCCGGAAGAACGCGAAGCGGCAGGCAAGTCCCGCGGTGGCAAGGTGGTGCTGGCGGCGGAGCAGGAGGGCGATCACATCCTTCTGTCGATTTCCGACGACGGCAAGGGCATGGACCCGGCGGTGCTGCGTGCCAAGGCCGTGGAAAAAGGCCTGATGGACAAGGACGCCGCCGACCGCCTGAGCGAGTCGGACTGCTACAACCTGATCTTCGCCCCGGGCTTCTCGACCAAGACCGAGATTTCCGATGTGTCCGGCCGCGGCGTCGGCATGGACGTGGTGAAGACCAAGATTTCCCAGCTCAACGGCTCGATCAATATCTACTCGGCCAAGGGCCAGGGCTCGAAGATCGTCATCAAGGTGCCATTGACCCTGGCGATCATGCCGACCCTGATGGTGATGCTGGGCAACCAGGCCTTCGCCTTCCCGCTGGTCAACGTCAACGAGATCTTCCACCTCGACCTGTCGCGCACCAACGTGGTGGACGGGCAGGAAGTGGTGATCGTGCGCGACAAGGCGCTGCCGTTGTTCTACCTCAAGCGCTGGCTGGTCAGTTCTGCCGCCCATGAAGAGCAGCATGAAGGCCACGTGGTGATCCTTTCGGTCGGCACCCAGCGCATCGGCTTCGTCGTCGATCAGCTGGTGGGCCAGGAAGAGGTGGTCATCAAGCCGCTGGGCAAGATGCTCCAGGGCACCCCGGGCATGTCGGGCGCCACCATTACCGGTGACGGGCGCATCGCGCTGATCCTCGACGTACCGAGCATGCTCAAGCGTTACGCCGCGCGGCGAATCTGATCCCGACGGCGCGGCCTCGCGGTTGCGCCGTCTAATGGAGTGTTTATGTCAGTCAAGGTCCTGGTGGTGGATGATTCCGGTTTCTTCCGCCGCCGTGTCTCGGAAATTCTCTCGGCGGACCCGACCATCCAGGTGGTCGGTACCGCCACCAACGGCAAGGAAGCGATCGACCAGGCCCTGGCGCTCAAGCCCGATGTCATCACCATGGACTACGAGATGCCGACCATGGACGGCATCACCGCGGTCCGCCACATCATGCAGCGCTGCCCGACGCCGGTGCTGATGTTCTCCTCGCTCACCCACGAAGGCGCCCGGGTCACCCTGGACGCCCTGGATGCCGGCGCGGTGGACTACCTGCCGAAGAACTTCGAGGACATCTCGCGCAACCCGGACAAGGTCAAGCAACTGCTGTGCGAGAAGGTCCATACCATCTCCCGCAGCAACCGGCGCTTCAGCAGCTACTCCAGCCCGTTGCCCGCGGTGAGCAGTAGCTCGTCGAGCCCGGTTGCGTCACTCGGCACGGCCCGCGCGCCATCCTCGCTGCCCGGGCGCACCACCGCTGCGGCACCTGCGCCAGCTGCAAACCACTCGCCTGCGCCCAAGCGCAAGGCCTACAAACTGCTCGCCATCGGTACGTCCACCGGTGGTCCGGTCGCCCTGCAGCGGGTCCTGACCCAGTTGCCGGCCGGCTTCCCGGCGCCCATCGTGCTGATCCAGCACATGCCGGCGGCGTTCACCAAGGCGTTCGCCGAGCGCCTCGACAAGCTGTGCAAGATCAGCGTCAAGGAAGCCGAGGACGGCGACATGCTGCGCCCCGGCCTGGCCCTGCTGGCCCCGGGCGGCAAGCAGATGATGGTCGACGCCCGCGGCATGGTGAAGATCCTGCCGGGTGACGAGCGTCTGAACTACAAGCCCTGCGTGGACATCACTTTCGGTTCGGCGGCCAAGTCCTTCGGCGACAAGGTGCTGGCCGTGGTGCTCACCGGCATGGGGGCCGATGGTCGTGAGGGCGCGCGCCTGCTCAAGCAGGGCGGCAGCCAGGTCTGGGCGCAGGATGAAGCGAGCTGCGTGATCTATGGCATGCCCATGGCGATCGTCAAGGCCAACCTGGCCGACGCGGTCTACGGCCTCGATGACATTGGCCGCCACCTGGTCGAGGCGTGCGTCTGATGGATGTCCTCAGCCTTCTCGGCATCATCCTCGCGTTCGTCGCGATCATCGGCGGCAACCTGATCGAAGGTGGTCACGTCGGTGCGCTGATCAACGGCCCGGCGGCCCTGATCGTGCTCGGTGGCACCCTGGCGGCGGCCCTGCTGCAGTCGCCGCTGAGTTCGTTCAAGCGCGCCCTGCAGATCTTCGGCTGGATCCTGTTCCCGCCGCGGGTCGATCTGGCCGGCGGCATCGACCGGGTGGTCAACTGGAGCCTGACCGCACGCAAGGAAGGCCTGCTGGGCCTGGAGGGCGTGGCCGATGCCGAACCCGATCCGTACGCGCGCAAGGGCCTGCAACTGCTGGTCGACGGCTCCGAGCCGGAGGCCATCCGCAGCATCCTCGAGGTCGATTTCCTGACCCAGGAGGCCCGGGATATCCAGGCCGCCAAGGTCTTTGAAAGCATGGGCGGCTATGCGCCGACCATCGGCATCATCGGTGCGGTGATGGGCCTGATCCACGTGATGGGCAACCTGGCCGATCCGTCGCAACTGGGTAACGGCATTGCCGTGGCGTTCGTCGCCACCATCTACGGCGTGGCCAGTGCCAACCTGATCCTGCTGCCGGTGGCCAACAAGCTCAAGGCACAGGTGATGCGCCAGTCGCGCTACCGGGAAATGCTCCTGGAAGGGCTGCTGTCCATCGCCGAAGGCGAGAACCCGCGCTCGATCGAACTGAAGCTGCAAGGCTTCATGGAGTAGGCATGGCCCGTCGTCGCAAGGTCGAGGAACACGAGAATCACGAACGCTGGCTGGTGTCCTACGCGGACTTCATCACCCTGCTGTTCGCCTTTTTCGTAGTGATGTACTCGATTTCCTCGATCAACGAGGGCAAGTACAAGATCATGTCCCAGGCCCTGATCGGCGTGTTCAGCGAGTCCGAGCGCAGCACCCGGCCGATCCCCATCGGCGAGGAGCGCCCGCTCAGCACCCGCCCGGCGCAGCCGCTGGTGCAGGACAGCGAGCAGACCGACGCCGGCCTGGCCCAGTCCAGCGCCGATCCGCTAAAGACCATTACCGACCAGGTGATGGAAGCCTTCGGCGATCTGATCAAGAGCGACCAGATGACGGTGCGCGGCAACGAGCTGTGGATCGAGATCGAGCTCAATTCCTCGCTGCTGTTCGGCAGCGGCGACGCGATGCCCAGCGATATCGCGTTCAACCTGATCGAGAAGGTGGCGAACATCATCAAGCCCTTCGCCAATCCGGTGCATGTCGAGGGCTTCACCGACGACCAGCCGATCCGCACGGCGCAGTACCCGACCAACTGGGAGCTGTCTTCGGCGCGGGCGGCGAGCATTGTCCGCCTGCTGGCCATGGAAGGGGTGAACCCGGCGCGCCTGGCGTCGGTGGGCTACGGCGAGTTCCAGCCGATCGCCAGCAACACCACCGCCGATGGCCGGGCGAAGAACCGCCGGGTCGTCCTGGTGATTTCGCGCAACCTGGACGTGCGCCGCAGCCTGACCGGAACCGGCACTGCCAACGCGCAGCCGGATGCGGCACTGAGGCGTGCTGGCACACAAACTGCACCGCCAGCGGTATCACCGACGTCGGGTAACAACAGCGTCAAAACCCCGTCGTCGTCGACCTTTTAATCGATCCCGGCTGGCCACGGTCTGACCGGGAGGAAGCAGCGCATGAGAGTCTGGGCAGTAGCCAATCAAAAAGGTGGGGTCGGCAAGACCACCACCTCCATCGCCCTGGCGGGCCTGCTGGCCGACGCCGGCCGGCGTGTGGTCGTCGTCGATCTCGACCCCCATGGGTCGATGACCAGCTATTTCGGCCATAACCCCGACACCCTGGAACACAGCAGCTTCGACCTGTTCCAGCACAAGGGTACGGTGCCCGACGGCCTGCCGGGCCAGCTGCTGCTGCCCACCAGCAATGAAAAGATCTCCCTGCTGCCCTCCAGCACCGCGCTGGCCGTGCTCGAGCGCCAGTCCCCCGGGCAGAACGGCCTGGGCCTGGTGATCGCCAAGAGTCTGGCGCAGCTCTGGCAGGACTTCGACTACGCCATCATCGACAGCCCTCCGCTGCTCGGCGTGCTGATGGTCAACGCCCTGGCCGCCAGCCAGCAGCTGGTGATTCCGGTGCAGACCGAATACCTGGCGGTCAAGGGCCTGGAGCGCATGGTCAGCACCCTGGCCATGGTCAACCGCTCGCGCCGCCAGGCGCTGCCTTACCACATCGTGCCGACCCTGTTCGATCGCCGCACCCAGGCGTCCATGGGTACCCTCAAGGTGCTGCGCGACGCTTACCCGGAAACTATCTGGCAGGGCTACATCCCGGTCGATACCCGCCTGCGCGATGCCAGCCGGGCCGGAGTCACCCCGTCGCAATACGATGCCAAGAGCCGTGGCGTGGTGGCCTACCGGGCGTTGCTCAAGCACCTGCTGACCCAGCAGAAAGCCGTGGCGCAGGTGGCTTGATGAACCGTCCGCAACCCCTGGCGACCAAGCCGCAACTGGCCCTGCAGTCCTATCTCGACGGACTGTTGCAGGAGGCTACCGAAGAAGTTGTCGTGGAGACGGTGATCGCACCGGCCCCTGTGGCACCGGTGGCCCCAGTGGCTCCAGTAATAGCAGCCCCGGTCGTGCCTGCGCCGGTCGAGGCGCCTGCCAGCAGTGAAGTCCTGGATGAGTTCCAGGCCGCGGTACTGGAAGAGCAGGCCCGTGATGCCCGCCGCGAAGCCGTCGCGGTTGCTGCGGTTCCCGACGTTCCTGCCGTTCCTGTGGCGCCCGTGATCCTGGCCGAGCCGCTGGTGCAGAAGGTCCAGGCCCGGGTCGAGACGGCGCAGCCGGTCGAGCCGCTGGTAGACGTGCACCTGCCAGCACCGCCACCGCCGCCGAAAACCATCGATGGCCGTCCGCAGTGGGCCGCCGAGCCATTCGAATGCCTGCTGTTCGACGTCGCCGGGCTGACCCTGGCGGTGCCGCTGGTCTGCCTGGGTTCGATCTACCCCCTGGCCGGCCAGGAACTGACGCCGCTGTTCGGCCAGCCGGAATGGTTCCTCGGGATCCTGCCGAGCCAGGCCGGCAACCTGAAGGTGCTGGATACGGCGCGCTGGGTCATGCCCGAGCGCTACCGCGACGATCTGCGCGACGGCCTGCAATACGTGATTTCGGTCCAGGGCTACGAATGGGGGCTGGCGGTGCACCAGGTCAGCCGCTCGTTGCGCCTGGACCCGAGCGAGATCAAGTGGCGCTCCCAGCGTGGCCTGCGGCCATGGCTGGCGGGCACCGTCATCGAACATATGTGTGCGTTGCTGGATGTCGCCGAGCTGGCCGAGCTGATCGCCAGCGGCGCGGTCCGCAACATGCAGTTGGGAAACAAATGATCGGTCGCGCATCGGCGCGGTCGCACTGAGCACTCCGCCAACGGCGGTTCTTGAGGGTTAGGGGAATGAAAAAGACGTCTGGACAAGGTTCCGAAGATCCGATCCTGCAGTGGGTTACCTTCCGCCTGGACAACGAGTCCTACGGCATCAATGTGATGCAGGTCCAGGAAGTGCTGCGCTACACCGAGATCGCTCCGGTCCCGGGCGCGCCGAGCTACGTGCTGGGCATCATCAACCTGCGCGGCAACGTGGTCACGGTGATCGACACCCGCCAGCGTTTCGGCCTGGTGCCGAGCGATATCACCGACAACACCCGCATCGTCATCATCGAGGCGGACAAGCAGGTGGTGGGCATCCTGGTCGATAGCGTGGCCGAAGTGGTCTACCTGCGCCAGTCCGAGGTCGAGACCGCGCCGAACGTCGGCAACGAGGAATCGGCCAAGTTCATCCAGGGCGTGTGCAACAAGAACGGCGAGCTGCTGATCCTGGTCGAACTGGACAAGATGATGACCGAGGAAGAATGGTCCGAGCTGGAGAACATCTGAGTTGATCCTGGAGGTAGCGGTCGTATTCCTGGCGGTGCTCTGGGCAGCCAGTGCCTGGCTGTTCGTCAACTACAGCAAGCGCCAGCGCGAGATCGTCGCGCAACAGGCCCAGGGTGATGCGCTGCGCGACCAGCGCATCAAGGACCTGAACAAGCGCCTGGACGATTACCAGAACCTGTCGGTGTCGATGGGCGATGCCCTGCACGAGCTGCGCGCGACGGTATCGCCGCTGCCGGAGAAACTGCTGCAACTCGAACAGCGCGACCCCAACAGCCTGTCGTTCGCCCAGGCGGCCCGGCTGGTGGGGATGGGCGCCAGCGTCGATGAACTGACCCAGACCTGCGGCCTGACCCAGGCGGAGGCGGAGTTGATGAGGAAGTTGCACAAGAACTGAGTCTTGTAGCGGCCTCCAGGGCCTGCTCCCACAGGTCAGCGGTGCACGCGATCCCTGTGGGAGCTGGCTTGCCAGCGATTAGGCCCGAAAGCATCACACAAAGCCTCAGGTGCTCACCCAGGTATTGGCACTGCCGATCCGCGCAATGCGGTTCAGCGGAAGGTACTCGCGCACTGCCGCTTCATACGCCGGTAGATCGATGAACGGCGCGGTATTGAAATTGGGCATTACCATGAAGTTGTTGATCTCCCGCAGCGTGTGCAGGGCCGGCAGGTGGCGTGTGGCTACGTCGGTCAGCATGCCGGGCCCGCACAGGCGGTTCAGGGTTGCGCTGTAGGCCTGGAAGGCCTTCGGGTCCAGGGCGCGGCCTGGTCGACTGTTGAAGAAATCCGGATTGGCCAGGTAGCGCTGGCGCAGCTCCTTGCTGATCTCCAGCAATACCGGATTGCCCGGGTGACTGCCGATCATGCTGCCGTTGAATTCCACGTTCATCCCCAACAGCTCGTTGGAAACCGGCGGATGCAGGAGCAGCCCGTCGGCGCTGGTCTTCAGCGGCAGCTCGCGCAACGCCGGGTTGTGCGCAGTCGCCTTGAGCAAGGTGTCATCCACATCCATGTACAGGCCGCCCTCGTGATAGAGCAGGTGGTAGCGCAGTACATCCGAGGCCGCCGAGTAGTTTCGCGCGCGCCCTCCATTGCCATCGACTGCCGCCTGGTATTGGGCGTAGCCCTCGGTGCGGGTGAAGGACTCATAGACGGGCTGGTCTTCCAGCGGTAGCACGGTCAGCGTCGGCGCGCGTTGCTTGAGCAGGCGCAGGTTCTGCTCGAATGCCTCCGGCCAGGTGCGCGACAGGTAGAAGCGGTAGGTGTAGCCCGCCTCGTCCAGGCGCTCGGCATTGTTGGCGATATTGGCCAGCAGTTCTTCGCTGAGGGTCTTGTGGCCGAGCCAGACGCTCATGGCATGTTTCGGGATTTCGCGCAGGCTGGCTTGCGGGAGCGACGCGGGGATGGTGACCGGTAGCGGCAGGTCGACGCCCAATGCGCGCAGGCTGGAGGTGCGCGTCGCATGGTCGACCAGCCGTCCCTCCGGTGCGCGAATCAGCGCGCGGCTGCCTTGGCGGGCGACATAGGCCTGCGGCTCGATTTCATTGAGGTCTCTGGCGCAGAAGAACGCATCGCTTTCCAGGTCGTAGACCACATCGGTGAGGTAGCCGCCGACGCTGGCCCGCAGCAGATCCGGACTGCCGTCATAGCGCGGCGTGCGGATCACCGCACCGGCAGTGGCGATATGGCCGTCGTCGAGCGGGGCGATGTCTTTCGGGATATGGAAATAGCCCAGGGCCGGGTCCTCCGGCAGCCGCGGCGGCTCCAGCGGGCTCAGGCGATAGCCCAGGCGCCCGTTGAAGTGCACCGGGACGACGAATTCCGCTGCATAGCGACGCAGCAGCGCGGTGGCCCGGCGTACGCCGTCGAAGATCAGCGGCTGTGCATTAAGCAGCCCGAAGCTGGCGACCTCGACATTGTCGGCCTGCTCTTGCAGCGAGTGGCCATTGACCACCCCATCCAGCGCCAGGGAGAACTGTGCCAGGCTGCTGCCAGCGAGCAGCAGGCCCAGTTCCGGCACCACGATCACCAGCGGCGCCAGCAGGTTGGTGGTGTTCATCATGTAATCGCGCCAGTTGGCCTTGCGCACATCGCTGCGCGTTGTGATCAGGCTGTCGGCATCGGCCAGGGTGCGCAGGCGCTGGCGTTCGGTCAAGGCGCCGAACAGGTCGTCGTCCAGCACCGGGCTGTAGGTGTCCGGACGGTAATTGACGTAATCGGCCGGAGACCAGCGGCCATCGGTGGTGAATCCCGGACGGTCGGGTGACAGGCGGTGGATGGCGGGCCACGCGCCGAGTCCTTCAAGGGCGGTGCGCAGGCCGCTGAAGTCCAGGCCGTCGGGCTGGTCGGCAAGGGCAAAATGGCGGGCGAGGGCATCGCGGACCTCTGGCGTTTTGCATTGCTGGGCGATCCACGCCTTCATCGCCGCCTCGCTGGTGAAGCTGTGCAGCGGCGAGGCATTGCCCGGGATATACAGCAGGACGTGGGGCGACTGCTGGTCTTGCAGGTAGATCAGGTCGGTAGCGGCGTAACCGTAAATGTTCAGGGGCCGGGCACGGAACCCGGTGCTGCGCGGCAACTGGTTCGCGGCCTGCCAGGCCAGCAGGCGTCCCGGTTCGTCGAGCGAGCCTTCGGCGACCTGGTGGTTGCAGGCCGCGATGAATGCCATCTGGGCCAGGGTGCGGTGGCCGCTGCGGGCCTGCGCCCAGTAGTGGTCCAGTTGGGCGCGGTAGGTGGCATGGAAATCGAGATTCCAGATGAAGTCCTGGAGGGCTTCGATCGAAATGTCGATGCGGGTCTCGGGGCTGTATTGTTGCGCGGGGCTGCGCCGGAACAGGCCGTTGTACACGGAATAGGGGCCGGGATGCAGGGCCTCGACCAGGTTGATGCGCCCCAGCAGATGGCCTGCCCAGGGCTGATGGATCAGCGCGCCCAGCCAGTCGTTGTCCGACTCGCCTTGCCAGTTGCTGAGCATGGCTTCGGTGAGTCCGATCTTCTGCGTGACCACGCCCTGCCAGCCGTGCCCGGGCCACCATTGGTAGCGCAGGCTGACGACGTCGAGCTGCTGTGGATCGATATCCAGGCCGCGGTTGGCGGCCCACTGCCGCAGGGCCTGGTTGGCGGCCTGGTCGGGGCGGGGGAAGTGGTTGAAGTGTTCGCGGGCGAAAAGCTGGCCCTGGGCGTTGATCTGTGGGGGGCGCATGGTTGCCTGCCTTGTGTTGGCGGTGGAGCCGGTCAAGGTAGGCGCTTGGGGTTGGGGGACAGTGTTAGTTATTTATCGCTCTGCCGGGTCTTATCGTCGGATCGCGCAGGGACGGTTGGTGCTGGGTATTGTGTTTTGATCCGTTTGCCAGGGTGACTCAGGGTCGCCCCCGCGAATGGATCAACACACGATATACAGCACCAACAAACCCTAAAGACTAAGGACACCAGTCCGCCGGCCAGCGATCACTCCGCCCCCGGCAACCCTTTCAGCTCCGGCGTGATATCCCGCTCGCCGATCGGCTCATCATGGAACCCGACCGGCATTTTCCCCTTTAGTTGCCAGGCAAAGGCAATGATCTCGGCAATGGTCAGGTACAGCGCCTCGGGAATGCTGTCGCCCAGTTCCATCCGTGCCAGCAGCCGCACCAGCTCGGCATTCTCGTAGATCGGCACTTCATGCTCGCGGGCGAGGGCGAGGATGGCTTCGGCCAGTTCGTCGTCGCCCTTGGCGGTGAGGGTCGGGGCCTGGGCGCCGTCGTAGCTGAGGGCGATGGCCTGGCGCGGTGGTCGTTTGCTCATGCGTTTTCATCCACCCAGCGTTGTTCAACATGGGTTCTCGGGCCCTGCGGCGGTACGCCCTGGTGGCAATGCAGTTCGCCAACGTTTACCCCGCGGGCGACCAGGCGGGCGCGCAGGTCGTCGAGCTCGCGACCGATCAGCTCGGCCGTTTCCGGACGCTGCGCCCAGAGCTGGCTGGACAGGCTGCCGCGGACGATCTGCGCCTGAACCTGCAACGGCCCCAGCGGATGCAGGTCGAAGGCCAGGTCCACGCGCCAGAGCATTTCCAGCGGGTCGCGCCGCTCGCGTTCCGGGTCGGCCTGCTGTTCCGGGGTTTCCTCGCGCTGCACCTTGACCTGCACCGGCATGAACTCCGGCCCGGTGCGCAGGGGGATTTCCAGTTGCCAGGTGGTTTGCAGGTTGCCGTCCGGAGTGTTGCCGGTCTGCTCGAGACTGGCCAGTTGATGGCTCTGCAACCGTGATATGGCCGCCGCCGCCAGGCGCAGCAAGTGCTGCAGATCACCTTCCTGCTCCAGGTTCTGCAACAGGCGGGTCGGCAGGGGGAATCCGGTTGGGTGCGGCCTGGGCGCAACCTGGCCCAGGGCCCCGAGGTAGCTGCGGACCATCCCCGGCAGGGCCTGGGCCAGGCTCGCCTGCAGCGTCGGGGAAAGCGGGGTGCCACCGGGCACATTGGGCAGCAACTGGGCGATCAGGCGCACCACCTGGGCCTTGATGTCTGGCGCCAGCTCGCTGGTTGCACCATTGAACAGGCGCGCTTCGAGGAAGGTGCCACTGTTGCCCAGGGCCTGGGCAACCTGGCGCGCGTCACCGAACTGGCGGATATCCGGCAGGCTCGCCAGCAGCTTGTCGATGCTGGCGCGTATTTCCGCTGGCTGGCCGTCGTCGCTGGCGATGCGCTGCATCGCTCCGAGCAGGTTTTGCAGGGAGGCCTGGCGGTTCTGCTGGACGCTGAGATTCTGGGCGATGGCCATCTGGTCCTGACGGCCGCTGAGTGGCACGAAGCGGATCTGCTGGTCGGCCAGTACCCTGGCACTGAGCAGGCTGCCCAGCGGCAGCGGGCGTGGCGATTCGATGCTCAGGGTCGCGCCGGCCTGCAGGGTGTTGAGCAAGGTCACCAGCGACCGGTACACCGGCGGCAGGTTGCCGGCCTGCGCCTGCAACTGGGTAGTCAGTACCTTGCCCTGCAGCAGGGTGCCCACCGGCAATTGCCGGGTATCGAGGCTGGTCAGGGTGGTGACGTTGTTGGCGGCCGCCTGCTGCACGGCGAGATTCAGCTGGGCGGCAGTGGGCTGTGTGACCGTGACCTGGGTGCCCAGGGGCAGGGGCTGGCTGGCGCTGGTCTGCACCAGGGTCTGCTGGCCGCCGGCGCGCAGCAGGCGCAGGAGCATCTGGAACTCCTCGCCGACCTGGCGCAGGGAGACCACTTCGCCCTTGGCCGTCTCGCCTTTTTCCAGCAGGTCCGGCTGCGCATCCAGCAGCTTGACCATCTCGCCGCTCAGGGCGGCGGCGCGGACCTGCGGATTGCCCGCTGCCTGCGGGCCGAGGCTGTTGATTTCGCCCGTCATTGCTCTCGCGACCTGTTCAAATAGCCCTCTTTACAGTAGGACATGACATGTATAATGCCGCCCGATTTCTCCCGCGAGCGCAGGATCCGGGCGCTCGCGACCAGACCGGTCGGCCAGGTTTTCGTTGTCTCTATAACGGCCAGGGTCGAACCGACTTGAGACAGTCCCCGAACCAATAAGGCGAATCCGTGACTCCTCATCTCCAAGCCGTGGGCCTGGCCTGCGAGCGCGACTGGCGAATGCTCTTCGAACACCTGGAACTGCAGGTGACAGCCGGCGACATGCTGCAGATCAGCGGTCCCAACGGCAGCGGCAAGACCAGCCTGCTGCGCCTGCTGGCCGGGCTGATGCAGCCGACCCAGGGCCAGATCCTGCTCAACGGCCAGCCGCTGGCGGAGCAGGGCGCCGAACTGGCCCGCAGCCTGGTGTGGATCGGCCATGCCGCCGGGATCAAGGACCTGCTCACCCCCGAGGAAAACCTCACCTGGCTTTGCGCCCTGCACCGTCCGGCCTCCCGCGAGGCGATCTGGCGCGCGCTGGAAGCCGTCGGCCTGCGCGGTTTCGAGGACGTGCCCTGCCATACCCTGTCGGCCGGCCAGCAGCGCCGCGTGGCCCTGGCCCGGCTGTACCTGGACAGCCCGCCGCTGTGGATCCTCGACGAACCCTTCACCGCCCTCGACAAGCAGGGGGTTGCCCAGCTCGAAGCGCACCTGGCCCGGCACTGCGAGCAGGGCGGCATGGTCGTGCTGACCACCCACCACACGCTGGAGCGCACGCCCTCCGGTTATCGCGATATCAACCTGGGGCAGTGGGCCGCATGAGTGTATTTGTCCTGTTGTTGCGCCGTGAGGCGCGCCTGCTCTGCCGACGTCCGGCAGAACTGGCCAATCCGCTGGTGTTCTTCGCGATCGTCATCGCATTGTTCCCACTTGCGGTCGGTCCTGAGACACAATTGTTGCAAATCTTGTCTCCAGGGTTAGTCTGGGTGGCCGCGCTTTTGTCGGTCCTGCTCTCGCTGGACGGGCTGTTTCGCAGCGATTTCGAGGACGGCTCCCTGGAACAGTGGGTCCTTTCGCCGCACCCGCTGCCGCTTCTGGTGCTGGCGAAGGTGCTGGCACACTGGATTTTTTCCGGGCTGGCGCTGGTATTGTTGTCGCCGCTGCTGGCGGTGATGCTTGGGTTGCCAGTGGAATGCCTGCCGGTCCTGCTGGCATCGCTCTTGCTCGGTACCCCGGTGCTGAGCCTGCTGGGCGCCGTCGGAGCGGCGCTCACCGTTGGTTTGAAACGTGGTGGTCTGCTTCTGGCGCTGCTGATTCTGCCGTTATATATCCCGGTATTGATCCTGGGCAGTGGCGCCTTACAAGCAGCAGTGCAAGCTATGCCCGCAACCGGATACCTGCTCTGGCTCGGCAGTCTGGCCGCCCTGGCAGTTACCCTTGCACCTTTCGCGATAGCCGCCGGCCTGAAGATCAGCGTCGGCGAATAACGAGGTCTGGGCCACGCCCAGCAAAGACCCTGGATGTACCGTGATGAAAAGCAGCGCAATAAGCTGGACATGGTTTCACAAGCTCGGTTCCCCCAAATGGTTCTATGCCATCAGCGGGCGCATGCTGCCCTGGCTGGCGGTCGCCGCGGTGTTGCTGATCGGCACCGGCGTGGTCTGGGGCCTGGCCTTCGCCCCGCAGGACTACCAGCAGGGCAACAGCTTCCGGATCATCTACATCCATGTGCCGGCGGCCATGCTGGCCCAGTCCTGCTACGTGATGCTGGCGGTGTGCGGCGTGGTCGGCCTGGTGTGGAAGATGAAGATCGCCGATGTCGCCCTGCAGAGCGCCGCGCCCATCGGCGCCTGGATGACCGCGCTGGCGCTGCTCACCGGGGCCATCTGGGGCAAGCCGACCTGGGGCAGTTGGTGGGTCTGGGATGCCCGCCTTACGTCCATGCTCATCCTGCTTTTCCTGTACTTCGGTCTCATTGCCCTCGGCCACGCGATCAGCAATCGTGACAGCGCGGCAAAGGCGTGCGCGGTGCTGGCCATCGTCGGCGTGATCAACATCCCGATCATCAAGTACTCGGTGGAATGGTGGAACACCCTGCACCAGGGCTCGACCTTCACCCTCACCGAGAAACCGGCGATGCCGGCGGAGATGTGGTTGCCGCTGCTGCTTACGGTGCTGGGTTTCTATTGCTTCTTCGGTGCCGTGGTGCTGCTGCGCATGCGCCTCGAAGTGCTCAAGCGCGAAGCCCGCGCCAGCTGGGTCCGGGAAGAAGTGCTGAACAGCCTGGGAGGCGCACGATGAGCTTCGCATCCTTCGGCGAATTTCTCGCCATGGGCCATCACGGCCTGTACGTCTGGTCGGCCTATGGCATCTGCCTGGCGGTGCTGGCCATCAACGTCGCCGCGCCCTTGCTGGCGCGCCGTCGTTACCTGCAAGCAGAGGCGCGCCGCCTGCGCCGGGAGAACGCCAAGTGAATCCGCAACGCAAGAAGCGCCTGTTCATCATCCTCGGCCTGCTCGCCGGCCTGGGTGTCGCCGTGGGCCTGGCCCTCAGTGCATTGCAGGAAAACATCAACCTGTTCTACACCCCGACCCAGATCGCCAACGGCGAGGCACCGCTGGACACGCGCATCCGCGCCGGCGGCATGGTCGAAAAGGGCTCGGTGCAGCGCTCCAGCGACTCGCTGGACGTGCGCTTCGTGGTCACCGACTTCAACAAGTCGGTGCCGATCACCTACCGCGGCATCCTTCCCGACCTGTTCCGCGAAGGCCAGGGCATCGTTGCCCTGGGCAAGCTCAATGGCGAGGGCGTGGTGGTGGCCGATGAGGTGCTGGCCAAGCACGACGAGAAGTACATGCCGCCGGAGGTCACCAAGGCCCTGAAGGAAAGCGGCCAGGCCGCCAACGGAGCGCCCGCCCAATGAATGCCGCGCTGATCATTCCCGAACTCGGCCAGTTGTCGATGATCCTGGCCATCTGCTTCGCCTGCGTGCAGGCCAGTGTTCCGCTGCTCGGCGCCTGGCGCGGCGACAGCCTGTGGATGAGCCTGGCGCGCCCGGCCGCGTGGGGGCAGTTCGCCTTCCTGGCCTTCGCCTTCGCCTGCCTGACCCACGCCTTCATGACCGACAATTTCTCGGTCGCCTATGTCGCCAGCAACTCCAACAGCGCCTTGCCCTGGTACTACAAGTTCAGTGCCGTGTGGGGCGCCCACGAAGGCTCGCTGCTGCTCTGGGCGCTGATCCTCGGCGGCTGGACCTTCGCCGTGTCGATCTTCTCCCGCCAGTTGCCGCAGGTGATGCTGGCCCGGGTCCTGGCGGTGATGGGCATGATCAGCGTCGGCTTCCTGTCGTTCCTGATCGTCACCTCCAACCCGTTCAGCCGCCTGCTGCCGCAGATGCCGGGTGATGGTCGCGACCTCAACCCGCTGCTGCAGGACATCGGCCTGATCGTCCACCCGCCGATGCTGTACATGGGCTATGTCGGCTTCTCGGTGGCCTTCGCCTTCGCTATCGCCGCCTTGCTCGGCGGGCGCCTCGACGCAGCCTGGGCACGCTGGTCGCGGCCCTGGACCATCGTCGCCTGGGCCTTCCTCGGCATCGGCATCACCCTGGGATCCTGGTGGGCCTACTACGAACTCGGCTGGGGCGGCTGGTGGTTCTGGGACCCGGTGGAAAACGCCTCGTTCATGCCCTGGCTGGTGGGCACCGCGCTGATCCACTCGCTGGCGGTCACCGAGAAGCGTGGCGTGTTCAAGAGCTGGACGGTGCTGCTGGCCATCGCCGCCTTCTCCCTCAGCCTGCTCGGCACCTTCCTGGTCCGCTCCGGGGTGCTGACCTCGGTGCATGCCTTCGCCTCCGATCCGGAGCGCGGCATCTTCATCCTGTTCTTCCTGCTGATCGTGGTCGGCGGCTCGCTGACCCTGTTCGCCCTGCGCGCACCGGTGGTCAAGAGCCAGGTCGGCTTCGCCCTGTGGTCCCGCGAGACCCTGCTGCTGGCCAACAACCTGGTGCTGGTGGTGGCTGCGTCGATGATCCTGCTCGGTACCCTTTACCCGCTGATCCTCGATGCCCTGAGCGGCGCCAAGCTGTCGGTCGGCCCGCCGTACTTCGATGCCCTGTTCATCCCGCTGATGGCCCTGCTGATGGTGGTGCTGGCGGTGGGTGTGCTGGTGCGCTGGAAAGACACCCCCGGCCGCTGGCTGGCCGGCATGCTGACCCCGGTGCTGGTAGGCAGCGCGGTGCTGGCGCCGATCTGCGGCCTGCTGGTGGATGATTTCGACTGGCAGGTGCTGACCACCTTCGCCCTGGCGGCGTGGATCGTGCTCGGCGGGGTGCGCGACATCCTCGACAAGACCCGCCACAAGGGCCTGCTCAAGGGCATTCGCGGCCTCAACCGCAGCTACTGGGGCATGCATGTGGCCCACCTGGGCCTTGCGGTGTGCGCCATGGGCGTGGTGCTGTCGAGCAACAACAGCGCCGAGCGCGACCTGCGCATGGCGCCGGGCGACGCGGTGGAACTGGCCGGTTATCACTTCGTCTTCGAAGGCGCGAAACACCACGAAGGCCCGAACTTCACCTCCGACAAAGGCACCGTGCGGGTGCTGAAGGACGGCCGCCAGATCAGCGTGCTGCACCCGGAAAAACGCCTGTACACCGTGCAGCAGTCGATGATGACCGAAGCCGGCATCGACGCCGGCTTCACCCGCGACCTCTATGTCGCCTTGGGCGAGCCCCTGGAAAACGGCGCCTGGGCGGTGCGCGTGCACGTCAAGCCGTTCGTGCGCTGGATCTGGCTGGGCGGTCTGCTGACCGGCCTGGGTGGTGTGCTCGCGGCGCTGGACCGGCGTTATCGAATCAAGGTCAAGACCAAGGTGCGCGACGCCCTTGGCCTGCAAGGAGCGACGGCATGAAGCGCTGGATCATGGTTGTACCGCTGGCGGTGTTTCTGCTGGTGGCGGTGTTTCTCTACCGCGGGCTGTACCTGGACCCGGCGGAACTGCCGTCGGCGATGATCGGCAAGCCGTTCCCGGCCTTCTCCCTGGCCAACGTGCAGGGCGACCGCACCCTGACCGAGGCAGACCTGAAGGGCAAGCCGGCGCTGGTCAACGTCTGGGCCACCTGGTGCATCTCGTGCAAGGTCGAGCACCCGGTGCTGAACAAGCTGGCGCAGCAGGGCGTGAACATCTACGGGGTCAACTACAAGGACGACAACGCTGCCGCGCTGAAATGGCTGGCCGAGTTCCACAATCCGTACCAGATGGATATCCGCGACGAGCAGGGCACCCTCGGCCTGGACCTGGGTGTGTACGGCGCGCCGGAAACCTTCTTCATCGACGCGAAGGGCGTGATCCGCGACAAGTACGTCGGGGTGATCGACGACACCGTCTGGCGCGAGAAGCTGGCGCCGGTCTACCAGGGCCTGGTCGACGAGGCGAAGCAATGAAGCGCTGGCTTGCAGCCGCCGTGCTTGGCCTGAGCCTGACCGGCGTGGCCAGGGCGGCCATCGACACCTACCAGTTCGCCGACGAGGCCGAACGCGAGCGCTACCGCGAGCTGACCAAGGAACTGCGCTGCCCCAAATGCCAGAACCAGGACATCGCCGACTCCAATGCGCCGATCGCCGCCGACCTGCGCCGGGAAATCTTCCGCATGCTCGGCGAAGGCAAGAGCAACCAGCAGATCGTCGATTTCATGGTCGATCGCTACGGTGATTTCGTCCGCTACAAGCCGGCCCTGACGGCGAAAACCTGGCTGCTCTGGTTCGGTCCGGCGGCCTTGCTGCTGGGCGGTATCGGCGTCATGGCAGTGATCGTGCGCAAGCGCCGGGTCCCGGCGGGCACCGTGACGGCCGACCTTTCCCCCGAGGAGCGCGAGCGCCTCGCCAAACTGCTGGACAAAGAACAGACCCATGACTGATTTCTGGCTCGCTTCAGGCCTGCTGTTGCTGGTAGCCCTGAGCTTTTTGCTGATTCCGGTGTTGCGTGGCCGTCGTGCGCAGCAGGAAGAAGACCGTACCGCCCTCAACGTCGCGCTCTATCAGGAACGGGTCGCCGAACTCCAGGCCCAGGGGGCGGAGGGCGTGCTGAACGCCGAGCAACTGGCCCGTGGCCGCGATGAGGCGGCCCGCGAACTGCTGGACGACACCGAGAATGCCGAGCCGTTGCGCAGCGCGCGGCTGGGCAAGGCGCTGCCGATCCTCGCGGCCTTCCTGGTGCCGGCGATGGCCGTGGGGCTGTACCTGCACTTCGGCGCCAGCGACAAGATCGCCCTGACCCAGGAGTTCGCCACGGCGCCGCAGAGCCTCGAGGAAATGACGTCGCGCCTGGAGCGCAGTGTGGCCGCCCAGCCGGACAATGCCGAGGGCCTGTATTTCCTCGGCCGGGCCTACATGGCCCAGGAGCGTCCGGGCGATGCGGCCAAGGCCTTCGAGCGGGCCGTCGGCGTCGCCGGCCGAGCACCCGAGTTGCTCGGGCAATGGGCCCAGGCCCTGTACTTCGCCAATAACAAGCAATGGACCGCACAGTTCCAGGCATTGACCGACGAAGCCCTGAAAGCCGATCCGAACGAGGTCACCAGCCTCGGCTTGCTGGGCATCGCGGCCTTCGAGGGCGAGCGCTACCAGGAAGCGGTGGACTACTGGAACCGCCTGCTGGTCCAGTTGCCGCAAGGTGACAGCTCGCGTACCGCGCTGCTGGGCGGTATCGAACGGGCCAAGGAGAAGATCGCAGCGGGCGAGGGCAAGGGCTCCGCAGCGGTCGCCACGGCCTCGGCTGCCAGCCTGACGGTCAAGGTCGAACTGGCCGACGCGCTCAAGGACAAGGTCAGGCCGGACGACGTGGTCTTCATCTTCGCCCGCGCCGCGTCCGGTCCGAGCCTGCCGCTGGCGGCCAGGCGGATCACCGTGGCGCAGTTGCCGATCGAGGTGGTGCTCAGCGACAGCGACGCGATGATGCCCAACATGAAACTGTCGAACTTCCCTGAAGTCCAACTGATGGCGCGCGTCTCCCGTGCCGGTCAACCCGGCAAGGGCGAGTGGATCGGCCGCAGCTCGCCGCTGCCCAGCGACACGCGGACGCCGCAACACCTGACCATCGACAGCCCGGACAATCCGGACAAGTAAAAGAGAGCGACTTCATGAACAGCACCGTACGCCTGACCCTGATTTCCCTGGCCCTGGGGTTGAGCGCATGTACGGTGCAGCAGCCGCGCGAGCCGGAGCGCGAACCCTTGCCGCCGATCGAGACGGCACCCCGACCGGGCCCGGTGATCAAGCCGGGCCCGGGTACGCCCAAGCCCTCCGTCACCCCGACGCCCAAACCCATGCCGCGCACCTCGGCCAGCTTCGCCCCGCCACCGGGCGGCGCCAGCCACTGGGATCCGAAGCTCGGGGTCTATGTGCTCGAAGGCAAGACCAACACCTTCTACCGCCAACGCACCTACTACCGCTGGAACAACGGCTGGAGCTGGGCCACCAATCCCGAAGGACCCTGGCAGGATACCGACTCCAGTGGCGTGCCAGGCGGCCTGGGGCGCGCGTTCGCCCAGTAATGCCGGCATAATGCTCCGTCGCTGAACGCCTGGGAGCATGTGATGACGAAGACGGTATTGGTGCTGGTCGAAACGGTCGATGACTACCTGCCCTTGCTGGAAGAACACGGTTACCGCCTGATCCACGCGAAAACGCCGGCGCTGCGGGCCGAGGCCATTGCCCGCCAGGGCGGCGAGATCGATGTGGTACTGACCCGTGGGCCCTTGGGTATCACCGCGGAGGAAATCGCCGCGCTGCCGTTGCTGCGCCTGATCTGCGTGATCGGTGCCGGCTATGAAGCGGTGGACCTGGACGCTGCCCGGGCCCGCGGTATCGTCGTGACCAACGGCGCCGGGGCCAATGCCTCGGCGGTGGCGGATCATGCCATGGCCCTGCTGTTCGCCGTGGTCCGGGATATCTGCCGGGCTGACGCCACCACCCGACAAGGGCAGTGGAACCGGGTGATCAGCCCGTCGCTGGCGGGCAAGCGCCTGGGCATTCTCGGCCTCGGTGCGGTGGGCATGGCGATTGCCAGGCGTGGCGCACTGGGTTTCGACATGCAGGTGCGTTACCACAGCCGCTCGCGGCGAGACGTACCCTACCAATACTGCCAGAGCGTGCTGGAGCTGGCCCGCGAGTCGGATTTCCTGATCGTCGCCACCCCGGGCGGCGCCGATACCCGTGGGCTGGTCGGGCGTGACGTGCTGGATGCGCTGGGGCCGCAAGGGTTCCTGGTGAATATCGCGCGGGCCAGTGTGGTCTCGACCGCCGAGATGGTCGCGGCGCTGCGCGAAGGACGGATCGCCGGTGCGGGGCTGGATGTGTTCGATGACGAACCGTCGGTGCCGGATGAGTTGAAGGCGTTGGGCAATGTGGTGCTGACACCCCATGTGGCAGCGCAGACGCCTGAAGCGGCCAGGGATATGGTGGCGTTGGTGCTCAAGAACCTGCAGGCCTTCTTCGCCGGCGAACCGGTCCTGACCCCGGTGAATTCGTAAGAGATTTGCAGGGATCCTGTGGGAGCGGGTTCACCCGCGATTACGATGGTTGGTTCACTAACGTAATCGCGGGTAAACCCGCTCCCACAGGGTACGCGTCATGCTTAGGAATTGTTCTCTGCGTGGACTCCCACAGGTATCTCCAGGGCCTCTGGATCTTGGCTACACTCAGCAACCTCAGCCAGCAAGGAGCTCCCCCATGTCCAGCCAAACCCACCAGGGCCGCTGCCTCTGCGGCGCCATCCAGCTCACCGTCACCCTCGACGACAACAGCGTCGGCGCCTGCCATTGCAGCATGTGCCGCAAATGGAACGGCGGCCCGCTGCTGACCGTGCACAGCAGCAGCGCCCCGCACTTCAGTGGTGCCCAGCCTGCGGTCTACAACTCTTCCGACTGGGCCGAACGCGGCTTCTGCCCCGGCTGCGGCAGCCATCTGTTCTATCGCCTCAAGGGCGGCAATTTCTTCGCCATCCCGGTGGGCCTGCTGGACGGCGATCAGGCCTGGACCTTTGACCTGCAGGTCTATATCGACGAAAAACCGTCCTTCTATTGCTTCTCCAACCAGACGCAGAACATGACCGGCGCCGAGGTAGTCGCGCAGTTCAGCTAGTCGCTCCATAGCGCCGTGCTCTGCCTTTGCTTGCAATTCCCTGATATTCCTGAGAAAAGGCAGCACGACCGACAGCGAGGCAGTTATGAGCGACGAATTGCAGATCACCGACGTCCACCTGGGCGACGGCAAGGAAGTGGTCAAGGGCGCCCTGATCACCACCCATTACACCGGCACCCTGGCCGACGGCACGGTCTTCGACTCCTCGCACCAGCGCGGCAAGCCGTTCCAGTGCGTGATCGGCACCGGGCGGGTGATCAAGGGCTGGGACATCGGCCTGATGGGCATGAAGGTCGGCGGCAAGCGCACGCTGTTCGTCCCGGCGCACCTGGGCTACGGCGAGCGCAAGATGGGTTCGATCCCGCCGGGTTCGGACCTGCATTTCGAAGTTGAAGTGCTCGAAGTACTGACCCGCGACGACTGACCAGGAGATTCATGCATGGAAGCTGTGGTTCAAGAGGAAATTTCCGGTTGTGGCATTGCCGCCTGTGCGGCGCTGGCCGGTATTACCTATGTCGAGTCGAAGGCCCAGGCCAATGCCCTGGGTATTCATGCCGAGGATCCCCGTTTGTGGTCGTCCACCGATTCGGTCCGCCGCCTGGCCGGGACGCTGGGCTTGAAGCTGGCAGCGGACGAGCGGCCTTTCGAGGGCTGGGGCAGCCTGCCCGAGCGTGCCTTGCTTGCGATTAAATGGCGGGTGGAACGTGGCCAGCCGTTCTGGCACTGGGTGGTATTCGTGCGCGAGGGGCAAGACAGCTACGTGCTGGACTCTAAGAAAGCCCTGAAGCACAACCGCCGGCTGGACTTCGGGCGCATCAAGCCGAAGTGGTTCATTGCGCTTGAAAAGGCGTCTTAATTCCGTAACAGGGAACGCGTAGATTCACTCCTAGCTTAAGGACAAGCGCCCCAGGGACAGAACCAATCGGGCCTGCTGCACTCTCAAGGATGCCCGTATCCACGGATGGAGCGACAGACAGGGATGCCCCGCGGCCTCGGCCGCGGGGCAGCACTGGCGGGTTGGTTCACTGTCTTTGTCCTCAAGCTATGTCCTCAAGGGGTGATCATGAAGTTCCCCGCATTCCTGCCTTCGCGCCGTCAGGCGCTGCTCGGCACCGTGCTCGCTGCAGGCGCCGCCCTCCTTGGATTCACCACCTTCGACAGCCTGGCCAGACCGGTCGATGGCACCCAGACCCTGGTGTTCCTGCGCCATGCGGAAAAGCCCGGTGAAGGCCTCGGCCAACTGAACTGCCAGGGACTCAACCGCGCCCTCGACCTGGCGACCTTGCTGCCAGAGAAATTCGGCAAGGCCGACTATGTGTTTGCCGCCGACCCGACCCGCGAGGTCGAGGAAGGCAGCAACGACGACAGCTACAGCTACCTGCGGCCGTTGATGACCATCAGCCCGAGCGCGATCAAGCTCGGGCTGCCGGTGAACATCGACTACGGCGCCAACGACACCAACGCCCTGGCACGCGAGCTGACCAGCAACAAGTACCGTAACTCGACGGTGTATACCGCCTGGTCCCATGGCTACCTCCCCGAACTGATCAATGCCGTGGCCGGCAAGGCCCTGGGCGAGGAGCGGGTGATTACCAGGGATTGGGAAAACGGCGATTTCGACTCGCTGTATGTGCTGACCCTGACCTGGCGTGATGGCAAGGCGACGATGCTGAGCCGGAATGTGAAGCAGGGGCTGGATGGTGGTGAGTCGAGCTGTCCGAAGGCCGGGGTCTAATCCACGCAACAGAGTGGCCGGGCGCCCGCGGCCATGGCCACGGGCGGCTCGCGGGATTACAGCAGCTTGCGTTGTACCGCTTCGTCCAGCGTGCTGCGGGTCAGGGCACGGACGACATCGCCAGTGTCGGCCTGGAACGGCAGGCCGACGACCAGCACCAGTTGCATCCAGGTGCGCACCGACTCGCTCTTGCTGACACGACCGATTTCCTTGCCGTCCTTGTCCTTGAACACGGTTTCCAGGGTGAAGGTGTTCTTCGCCGTGGAGGGAATCAGGAACAGGGTGAAGCCGGTGATGAACGCCGAGACCGGGACGAACTGCTCGTGGTTGGTCAGGGTCGATTCGGCGTACAGGTCCGATTCGCCTTTTTGCGTGCTGACCCGGGCGAAGCGACCGGACTGCTGGTAGGTCTCGCTGATCGCCTGCTCCCACAACTCGGCCGGCTTGCCGCCGGCAGCATTGGCGGGAGAGTCATTGACCTGGTACAGCGACGTGGTTTGCAGGTAGGCGCTAGGCTTGGCTGCCGGGGCACTGGCTGCAGGCGGCCAGGTGCCGACCGGGGCCAGGTCGCCGGTCGAATAGGAGACGCAGCCGCCGAGTAGTACTGCGCTCAGCAGCAGGGCTTGTTTTGAAAGGTGCATGGGACGATTCCTGAATTAACGTTTGGCGAGTTGCGTGGTGGCGTTGTCCAGCAGTTCGCCGACCAGTTGCGTGAGCTGTTTGCTGCCCGTGACGGTCGGTGCCCAGTAGTCTCTGCCGTACAGGCCGACGTTGTGCTCGAACTTGATCTGGTCCTGGGCGCGGGCCAGTTCGACACCATTGCGGTCGAGGATCACCAGGTCACCGGCGAGGTCGAAGCGGTCGACATAGATCGGGCCGTTGACCCAGATCCACAGGGTCAGGGTCAGCAGGGCGCCGGGGAAGTAACCCGGGTGCGGCGCGCGATGCCCCTTGAGCGAGGTCATGTCGAACCTGAGCATCACGTCCTGTTCGTCGAGGCGCGTGGGGTATTGGCTCATTGCCTTGAAGTAGCCGGCCTTGTCGACATAGCGGTCGAGCTCGGCTGTCAGCGATCGGCTGACGGCCTTGCGCGTGGCCTCGTCGAGGCCCGGAGCGGAGACCACCACATCGGCAATCTGCGCCGTGCGTGGGCTGGCGGCATTGACTGGATGAGCAGGAGGAACGATGGGGCCGGTGACGTTGAACGACACGCAGCCGGTCATCGCCAACAGGGCCGCCAGGGTGGTGGCCCGGAGAAGGGTACGTGACACGAGACTTCCTTGTGAGAGTAAAAACCTGGTCAACATGACGGCAGGCGCGCGGCGAACTTTAGGGGAGCGATGGCAAAATAATGCCATTTTTTCAGGGCGCCTCGGTTTTTCCTGATTTCGCGCAAAAAAAACGAGGCGTCGGTATCAGGCCGCGCCTCGAAAAGAGATGTTGCCGGGTTGATCTCAACGACCGAAACGCGCCGGCCAGCCGACGATGCGCTTGCTCCTGGGCGTGGCGTAGGTACGGCTCTTGGATGTGGACAGGCCCAGTTGCACCAGTGACTCGGCCATCTTCACCGCCGCGCTGACCCCATCCACCACCGGCACGCCGGTGCGCTGGCGAATCTTCTCGTCCAGGCCGGCCATGCCGCCGCAGCCGAGGCAGATAACCTCGGCCTTGTCCTCACGCACCGCCCGTTCCGCCTGCCCGACAATGGCCTCCAGGGCACGCTCTGGCTGTTCTTCCAGTTCCAGCACGGCCATGCCGCTGGCCCGCACCGAGGCGCAGCGGTCGTACAGGCCGGAGAGCTTGAGACGGTCCTCGATCAGCGGCACGGTGCGATCCAGGGTGGTCACTACCGAGTAGGCATGGCCAAGGTACATGGCGGTGCTGGCGGCGGCATCGGTGATGTCCACTACCGGCACGTTCAACAATTCCTGCAGGCCTTCGCGGCCGTGTTCGCCGTAGCCGGCCTGGATCACCGCGTCGTAGGGGCCGTCGTAGGCCAGCACGCGGTCCATCACGGCGATGGCCGCCAAGTAGCTTTCGAAATTGCCCTCCACCGATTCCGCGCCGAAATACGGGGTCAGGCCGATGATCTCGGTGCCCGGCGCGGCTACTGCCTGCGCCTGGCGGGCGATGGCTTCGGTGATGGCTTCGCTGGTGTTGACGTTGACTATGAGGATTCGCATATCGGGTCTCGCTAGGCAGTGAACCGGCCCGGCAGTGCCGGGCCGCAAGAGGCAATCAGTGGCTGGCGCTGTCGACGGCGATGGATTCGCCGCTCACGTCCAGGTATTGCTGGTTGCGCGGCGCGCACAGCAGGTAGAGCAGGCCGGCGATACCGGCACCGATCATCCAGGAGAAAGGCGCGATGGTTTCGAAGTTGGGCACCAGGGCCAGGACGATCGCCAGCAGCGCCGCCGGCACGAAGGCGACCAGGGCACGGGGATTGACCCCGCGACGGTAGTGGTAGGCGGCCTTGGGGTCTTCGCTGTACAGCTCGGGCACGTTGATGCGGCCACGGCGCAACAGCCAGTAATCGACCATGATCACCCCGTACAGCGGGCCGAGCAGGGCGCCGAGGCCGGACAGGAAGTACATGATCACCAGCGGACTGTTGTAGAGGTTCCACGGCAGGATCAGCACGGCGAGGGTGGCGCTGATCAGGCCGGCGCGGCGGAAGTTGAGCAGGCGCGGCGCCAGGTTGCTGAGGACGAAGGCCGGGGCGACGAAGTTGGCCATGATGTTCACCGCCACGGTGACGATCAGGAAGGCCAGGCAGCCGAGCACGAGGAAGAACGTATTGGGGATGCTGGCGATGATCTGGGTCGGGCTGTCGATGATCTGGCCGTTGATCTTGAACTGCGCGCCGCACAGCAGCACGGTGATCACCGCGAAGGCCAGGATATTCACCGGCAGGCCCCAGAAGTTGCCCGAACGGATGGTCTTGCGGCACGGCGAGGAACGGGCGAAGTCGCAGAAATTCAGCACCAGCGTGCCGTAGATCGCCAGCCACAGCGCGCCGCCGGCCAGGATGTTGTGCCACATGGCTGCGCCGGTCAGCGGTTCGCGCACCGACCAGGCGATCTCGAAGCCGGCCTGGATGTACATCCACGCCGCCAGGCAGGTCACGGTGAGCAGGATCACCGGGCCGGCGAAGGCCTCGTAGCGTCGCACCATTTCCATGCCGTAGGCCAGGATCACCAGCTGCACCAGCCAGATGGCAACGAAGCACACCCAGCCGAGGCTCGACAGGCCGAGGATCGAGTCCTGGTCGTAGGCCGCAAGGCCAGGGGCGATGGCGCTAAGGAGCACGCGCAGGACCACCGAGGCCAGGTAGGTCTGGATGCCGAACCAGGCGATGGCAATCACCGCGCGGATCAGCGCCGGGATCTGTGCCCCATGGATGCCGAAGGCGATCCGGCTCATCACCGGGAAGGGTACCCCGGTCTTCTGGCCCATGTAGCCGGACAGGTTCATGAAGAAGTACACCAGCGCCGCGCCTATCCCCAGCGACAGGAGGATCTGCCAGCCGCCCAGGCCCATGGCGTAGAGCCCCATGGCGAAGGAGTAGTTGGCGATGTTGTGCACATCGTTGGTCCACAGGGCAAAGATGCTGTAGCGCCCCCAGCGGCGGCCCTCGGCCTTGGTCGGGGCGAGGTCGTGGTTGTGCAGGCGCGGGCTCAGGGTCACGGGGTGTTGCGGGTGCGTCGTCGGTTCGGGGGTAGACGAGGAAAAGTCCAGTTCTGTCTTGTCGTAGAGACTCATGCTCATTCCGGCGTGCTCCTGATACTCGTGGCGTGGGGACGCCTGGTCGTGAACCACGAGAACCAATTGGTTAGGGGCATTCCGCTACCCGGCGACGGCAGGTGGGCGGATCTGGTGTGTGCTCTTGATCGTGCTGAGTTGTATACAAAGCACGAATGCACTAAAGCCAGATCCATGCCACGGGGAGTCGCAGGGAAGAGCCATTATCTTTTTGAAGTTTCTAGGATTTTTTATAAGTTATTGAAAATTTGAATTTATAAATTGACCGATTAAACAGGTTTTATTTTTTTGGTTAGTAGGATTCTGATTAATTGGTCAACTTATTAGAGCGGAGCGATGTAACCCTATGGGGCGCCAGTTGAGGTGATTGCACACAAAAAAGGCACTTTCGGTTACATGCTTGTGTACACTTCTTGTTCATATGGATATTGGATTGGACACAATGGTGAATGCTGGCGCGGACCCTGTGGGAGCGGGTTTACCCGCGGTTGCGCTAGCGCTCCCACCATCGCAATCGCGGGTAAACCCGCTCCCACAGGGTCCGCGTCCAGCTTCCAAATCTCAATCCATCGGCGGCAACCGCCGCTTCACCGGGGTCTTCTTGACGATTGCCGTACTCGTCTCGGCATGGCTGTTGAGCTTGTCCAGCAAGGTGTCCAGTTGTTCCATCGAGCGCACATGCAGGCGCGCGATAAAGCAGTCGTCCCCGGTGACCTTGTCGCACTCGGTGAATTCGGGAATGGCGATGATCTGCCGTTCTACCTCGTGTAACTGCCCCGGCAACGGGCGGATGCGCACGATGGCCTGCAACTGGTAGCCGAAGCTGCGGGCGTCCACTTCCACCGTGTAGCCCTTGAGTACCCCGCGTTCCTCCAGGCGGCGCAGGCGTTCGCTGACGCTGGGCGAGGACAGTCCGGTCAGGCTGGCCAGCGCCTTGAGCGAGCGCCGCGAATCTTCCATCAAGGCATTGAGCAGCAACTGGTCGATGGCATCGGTCATGAAAAAGCTCCTGTCAGGCGAATCAGGTGAATGGCCTAAATAAAAAGGCAGGCGCGGATTCCGGCCTAATTTATCCACTGGATCGGCCTGGAGCACCCTCGGCATACTTTGTCACAAAGTTCTCGGAGGTGTGACATGGACAATTCGATACGTCGCGGTTCCCTTGAAATGATCGGCGCCATGCTGATCTCCGGCACCATCGGCTGGTTCGTCCTGGTATCGGGGCAGCCGGTGCTGGACGTTGTGTTCTGGCGCTGCCTGTTCGGTGCCGTCACCTTGCTGGCAATCTGCGCGGCCATGGGTTTCCTGCGCCCGGGCATCCTGACCCGCATGACCTTCGCCCTGGCCGTGCTCAGCGGCGTGGCCATCGTTGGTAACTGGGTGCTGTTGTTCGCTTCCTACTCGCGGGCGTCCATCGCCATCGGAACGGCGGTGTACAACGTCCAGCCGTTCATGCTGGTGGGGCTGGCGGCGCTGTTCCTCGGCGAGAAGATCACCCTGCCCAAGCTGTTCTGGCTCGGTGTGTCCTTCGCCGGGATGCTGGCTATCGTCAGTGCCCATGGCAGCCAGGGCGAGAGCGGCGACCAGTACCTGCTGGGCATCGTCCTGGCCCTGGGCGCGGCGTTTCTGTATGCGGTGGCGGCGCTGATCATCAAGCGCCTGAGCGGGACGCCGCCGCACCTGATCGCGTTGATCCAGGTCAGCACCGGTGTACTCATGCTGGCGCCGTTCGCCAATATCGGTGGCCTGCCCACGGTTCCGGGTGAGCTGGGCAGCCTGGTCACCCTGGGCATCGTGCACACCGGCGTGATGTACGTGCTGCTCTACGGGGCGATTCAGAAACTGCCGACGGCGCTGACCGGCGCGCTGTCGTTCATCTACCCCATCGCGGCGATCCTGGTGGACTGGGTGGCCTTCGGTCATCGCCTGGAACCCCTGCAATGGCTGGGTGTGTCGGCGATCCTGCTGGCGGCCGCCGGCATGCAGCGCGGCTGGTGGTTCAAATCCGCCGCCCGCGCCAGCAGCGCAAAGGCGTAGAATGCGCCGCTTTAGCCTGCTGAACACCTGCCATGACCGCTGCCATCGACACCCTGCATCAACACCTGCGCACCGCCCTGAACCCGCCGCCGAGTGAAACCCGGCGGCTGTTCCACGGTCGCGGGCGTTGCTGGCCGGGACTGGAGCAGATCACCGTGGATTGGCTGCAGGGTGTGCTGCTGGTGGCGCTGTTCCGCGAGCCGCCCGAGGGGCAGCTCGAGGCGCTGCAAGACATGCTGCGCGTGTTGGCGACGGGCGACATGGCGGTGCTGATCCAGCATCGCTACCTGCCGGACAGCCCGGGCTACTGGCTGCTGGGCGAGCCCTGCACGCACAAGGTCATCGACGAGGACGGGCTGCGCTACCAGCTCGACCTCGGCCTGAAACAGAACAACGGCCTGTTCCTCGATATGCGCTATGGCCGGCGCTGGGTACGCGAGCACGCGGCGGACAAGCGGGTGCTCAACCTGTTCGCCTATACCTGCGGCTTCTCGGTGGCAGCGATTGCCGGTGGGGCGCAGCAGGTGGTCAACCTCGACATGTCGAAGGCCGCGCTGTCCCGCGGGCGTGATAATCACCGGCTGAACGGGCATGACCTGGGCCGCGTCGGGTTTCTTGGGCACGAGTTGTTCAAGTCGTGGGGCAAGGTGCGCAAGTCGGCGCCTTATGACCTGATCATCATCGACCCGCCGAGCTTCCAGAAGGGCAGCTTTGCCCTGACCCAGGACTACGCGAAGATCCTGCGCCGCTTGCCGGAGCTGCTCAGCGAGGGCGGCACGGTACTGGCCTGCGTCAACGATCCGGGGATCGGGCCGGAGTTCCTGATCCAGGGCATGGCGGAGCAGGCGCCGGGCCTGACGTTCATCGAGCGCCTGGAAAACCCGCCGGAGTTTGCGGATGTGGATGTGGCCGGGGGGCTCAAGGCCCTGGTTTTCCGACAGATCGCATAACTTGCGGACTCAGCGCGGACTCTGTGGGAGCGGGTAAACCCGCTCCCACAGAGTCCGCGTTCAGTCAGACGCTGGTATCTCCGACTCTCTGCGGCAGCGGATTGTACTGTGCGAAGCTCACCTCATCGGTTTGATCCACCAGCTTCTTCAACCGCTCGTTGAACGCCCGGTTCACCGCATACTGCCCACCCGACGTGGTCCTGAACTGCGCGGTCAGGGTCATTCCGTTGAGGTTCATGCTGTCTACGCCGAATACCTGCAGCGGCCCCTGCAGGTTGTGGCGCAGGATCGGATCCTCGCTGATCGACTGCCCCGCCTCGCGGATCAGCTTCAACGCCACGTCCACGTCCGAGTCATAGCTGAACTGCACCGAGAAGAAGGCATAGGCGAACTGCCGCGACTGGTTGGTGACCGCCTTGATCTGCCCGAACGGTACCGAGTGCACGAAGCCCTTGCCGTCGCGCAGGCGCAGGGTGCGGATGGTCAGGCTTTCCACGGTGCCGGCATGCCCGGAGTCGAGCACCACCCAGTCGCCGATGGCGATGGTGTCCTCGATCAGGATGAACAAGCCGGTGATGACATCCTGCACCAATTGCTGCGAGCCGAAGCCGATGGCCAGGCCGACTACCCCGGCGCCGGCGAGGAACGGCGCGACGTTGATCCCCAGGTTGGCCATGGTGGTGATGGTGCAGATCACCACCAGCACCACCTTGGTGGCGTTGCGCAGCATCGGCAGGATAGTCCGAGTGCGGGTGCTGGGCTGGCGGGTATTGCGCCGCCCCGGGGTCGGCTTCAACGCTTCCTGGATGGCCGTGTCGATCACTACCCAGAGCAGCCAGGTCACCAGCAGGATCAGGCCGATGCTGCTCAGCGAATCGCTGATCGCCCGGCCGAAGCTGTTGCGCAGGGCAAAGTCCAGCACCGAGAAACCCCAGATGCGTCCGAGCAATTCGATAAAGGCTACTGCCATGGCGACGCGCAGCAGGGCATGGGCCAGGCTGTAGAGCAGCTCCTTGTAGGGACGCAGGCGCTGTTCCGGATTGCGCGGCGGGTTGAGAAAGTGCTGCAGGGTGATGCTGAGGAATACCGTGCCGATCAGCAGCACGGTGGTCAGCAACGCCTTCTGCAGGGCGCGCTGGCTTTCCTCGCCGGCGCCGATCAGGTTGATCCCCGAGACCAGGATCATCATCAGGATCGGCAGGTACCAGATGGCCGAGAAGATCCGCAGGGTTTCCTGCACGGCGCGGTGCTGCAGGCGGTCCTTGAGGCTGCGGTTGCGGATCAGGTGCGCCATCGGACGACGCGAGCGCAACACCACCACGGCGAAGATCAGGGTCGCCAGCAGGCCGGTGACCACCGCGATACTGCTGGTCAGGTTGCCGCCCAGTTGGCGGGAAATCTGCGGGCTGGTCAGGGCGTCGCTCCAGGCGGCGAGGAAGCCGATCAGGAACAGCGGCCGCGGCGCTGCCTCACGGATGATCTGCACCGCTGTGCGCTTGTGGCCGACATCGAACAGGGTAATCAGGCACAGGATCAGGGTGGTGGAGAAGATCCCGCTGCTGGTGGCGTAGGCCAGGCTCATGCCCAGCGCGCGGCCCACCGACGGGTCGAGCTGACGGCTGACGAACAGCGCCGCAGGCAGGCTGACGATGGCCGGCAGGGTGTAGGGCAGCAGGTAGGCCAGCAGCTTTTGCGGCCGCGGATGGCTGCGCAGCAGGCGGGTACGCTGGCTGGCGCGGGCGGCCAGACGGCCGAGGTAGCACAGCAGGGCGAAGGTCGCGGCCCAGCTGGCGCTGAGGATGAGGAAATCCCAGGTCATCGCCATCAGGTCGTCGGCATCGTGGCGGTCGACCAACTGGTTGACCTCCTTTGCCGCCCGGTCGGTGCGCAGGCGCCAGTTGTCGAGCAGGTGGTGATCGATGTCCAGTTCCTGGGAAACATCGTCGAGGCCGCTGGCGAGGGTGCCGAGCAGACCGCCCTGGACGACCGGTTCCGGTTCCTTGGCCGGTTGTTCCTCGGTGACGGCCGCCAGGGGGCCGGCCAGCGCCTGCAGGCTCAGCAGGGTACAGAAGAGAACGGTGAGCAGGGGGCGGATCACGGGATACTCCTTCAGCCGTGGGGTGACGGAAAGGGTAGACAATGATCGGGCGGGGATTGCTGAGCTGGATTCGGGATTTTGAGGCCGCTTCGCGGCCCTTTCGCCGGCAACGCCGGCTCCCACAGGTTCGTGTGCTCCGCTGAACCTTGTGGGAGCCGGCGTTGCCGGCGATGAGGCCCTGGGGTCAGACCCCGAGGCCGGGGCTTACTTGCCGCTATAGATCTGGTCGAAGATCCCGCCATCATTGAAGTGGGTCTTCTGCACGGTGCGCCAGTCGCCGAAGGTCTTCTCCACCGAGAGGAATTGCACTTTCGGGAAGCGGTCGGTGTACTTGGCCAGGACCTTCTCGTCCCGCGGACGTAGGTAGTTGCTGGCGGCGATTTCCTGGGCTTCAGGCGACCACAGGTACTTCAGGTATTCCTCGGCGGTCGCCCGGCTGCCTTTCTTGTCGACCACCTTGTCCACCACGCTCACCGGCGGCTCGGCCTCGGCGGAGACGCTCGGGTAGATCACCTCGAACTGATCGCGGCCGAATTCCCGGGCGATCATTTCCGCTTCGTTCTCGAAGGTCACCAGCACGTCGCCGATCTGGTTGGTCATGAAGGTGGTGGTGGCGGCGCGGCCACCGGTATCGAGCACCGGCGCCTGCTTGAACAGCTTGCCGACGAAGTCCTTGGCCTTGGCTTCGTCGCCGCCGGTCTTGAGCACGTAGCCCCAGGCCGACAGGTAGGTGTAGCGGCCGTTACCCGAGGTCTTCGGGTTCGGCACGATCACCTGCACGCCGTCCTTGAGCAGGTCCGGCCAGTCCTTCAGGGCCTTGGGGTTGCCCTTGCGCACGATGAACACCGTGGCCGAGGTGAAGGGCGCGCTGTTGTTCGGCAGGCGGGTGACCCAGTTGTCCGGGACCAATTGGCCGTTGTCGGCCAGGGCATTGATGTCGGTGGCCATGTTCATGGTAATGACATCCGCCGGCAGGCCGTCGATCACCGAGCGCGCCTGCTTGCTGGAGCCGCCGAAGGACATCTGGATGTTGATCTTCTCTTTGTGCTCGGCTTCCCAGTGCTTCTGGAAGGCAAGGTTGTAGTCCTTGTAGAAGTCGCGCATCACGTCGTAGGAGACGTTCAGCAGCGGTGCGGGAGCGGCCTGGGCGAGGCCGCCCACGACCAGGCTCGCGGCGAGGAGCGAGGCGCCAAAGAGTTTTTTCACTGTGCATTCCTTGTTGGAGTTGGTTGGGATAACAGCATTGTGCCAGCGACTATAGCCAATGGCCCTTAGGCACAAAAAGATTAAAAACGACTTTGCTTATTCCACCTTCCGGAACAGCGCGTTGCCACAGCGCGAGCAGAAGGCGGCGCCGTGTTCATGGCTGTTCTTGCGGCACACCGGGCAATCGTGGCGCAGTTGCTCGCCGCGCATGGCATTGGCCAGTTCGGCAGTAAAGATACCCGTAGGCACGGCGATGATCGAGTAACCGGTGATCATCACCATCGACGAGATCACCTGGCCCAGCGGCGTCTTGGGCACGATATCGCCGAAGCCCACGGTGGTGAGGGTGACGATGGCCCAGTAGATGCCCTTGGGAATGCTGGTGAAACCGTGTTCCGGACCCTCGACCACATACATCAGGGTGCCGAACACCGTGACCAGGGTCGAGACACTGACCAGGAACACGATGATCTTCTGCTTGCTGCCGCGCAGGGCGTCGAGCAGGTAGTGGGCCTGTTTCAGGTAGGGGCTGAGCTTGAGCACGCGGAAAATCCGCAGCATGCGGATGACCCGGACGATCAGCAGGTACTGGGCGTCGCTGTAGTACAGGGCGATGATCCCGGGCACGATCGCCAGCAGGTCGACCAGGCCATAGAAGCTGAAGGCGTAGCGCAGGGGCTTGGGCGAGCAGTACAGGCGCAGCAGGTACTCGACCAGGAAGACGGCGGTGAAGCCCCACTCGATGGCGGCGAGCAGGCCGGCGTAGCCCTGGTGGACTTCGTCGATGCTGTCGAGGATCACGGTAACCAGGCTGGCCAGGATGATCAGCAGCAGGATGGTGTCGAAGCGGCGTCCGGCAACGGTGTCGGTCTGGAAGACGATGACGAAGAGCCGCTGGCGCAGGCTCTGGGGGGTGTTCATAAAGGTGGTGGTTCCAAGAGCGGGGGTGATGCTGGGAAGCCTAGGGTGGGTTCCGGGAACTATGCAAGTCGGCAAAGACGACAGCGGACCCTGTGGGAGCGGGTTTACCCGCGATTACGATGGTGAGTCCACTATCGCAATCGCGGGTGAACCCGCTCCCACAGGGCATTGCGTCAGCCTTGGATATAGCGGTTTTGCACGCCCAGCCGCACCATCCAGCACGCCACGATGAACGGTGCGGTCAGCCCCGGGATCGGCAGCAGGTTGAACAGCGGCTGCACCGCGATCGCCAGGACGATCGCCAGCAAGGGTTTCCACGGCTGCGAGCGCGTGCCGCTGAAGGCCAGGGCCGCCAGCGCTGCATTGAAGCCGTACAGCCCCAGGTACGCGGCCGTGGCTTCCCCGCCGATCAGCGCAACACTGCCGCCGATCGCTGCGCCGACGAAGGCCCAGGCCGCCGCATAGCGGTCCGCTAGCAGCAGCCCCAGGGCGATCAGCAGCCCGGCCAGCGGCTGGTCCAGCAGGAAGATCTGCCCCAGCCCCCGGGCGAGGGCATCCAGCGGGTTGGCCTGCACCGGCCCGCTGGCCTGCGCCGTCGGTTCGGCGATCAGCAACAGCGCCCAGCCGGCCAGCACGAAGGGCAGGGTGTAGGCCGGCAACAGCACCGACCCGCCACGCTTGAGCCATTGATGCACCAGCATGCTGCTCAGCCCGGCAACGGCGATGATCAGCGGCAGGAGGAGCGGCGACCAGGGCAGCAGGTAGCTGAACAGCAGGCCGATCAGCACGCCGTTGTAGCTGTACAGCCCGGCCTGGCGATCGGCGCGGTTGTAGCCGCGCCGCTGGGCAGTGAGCAGGCCGGCGAGGGCGCCCAGCAGTGCGCCGCCGAGCAGGTGGGGCGCGGTGAGAAGAATGGCCAGCAGGCAACACAGGCCGCACAGCGGATTACGCTGCAGCAGCACCTGGCTGAAGCCGTTGAGCAATGCGGTGGCCCAATCCGGGCACGGATTGACTAGGTTTTTCGTGTACATGGCAGTAGGTCTGGATTAAGTGGGTCGCCTCTTTGGGCGGGTCTTGTCCCACGGTTATTGATCGCGAAGCAGGCCGGCGATCACGGATTCACGCGGATGAATCGGTGGCCGCCAACCTGCCTCGCGAAGACGTCAAAGCAGTGTTTCGATACGCAGCGAGTTAGTCGATCCCGGCTGGCCAAAAGGCACGCCGGCCGTGATCAACAGGGTGTCGCCGCGGTTGGCCATGCCCTGGGCCTGGGCGATTTCCAGCGCGGTGGAGCAAACCTCGTCGACCTGGCGCAGGCGGTCGTTGACCACCGAGTGCACACCCCACACCACGCTCAGGCGCCGCGCGGTGCCCAGGTTTGGAGTCAGGTTGAGGATCGGTGCCCGTGGCCGCTCGCGGGAGGCGCGCAGGGTCGAGTTGCCCGACTCGCTGTAGTTGACCAGCACTGCCACCGGCAGGATCCCGCTGATACGGCGGATCGCGCAGCTGATGGCATCGGAGACGGTCGCCTCGGCCTTCGGCCGGCCGACGTCGAGCTGGGTCTGGTAATCCGGGCCTGCTTCGACCTGGCGAATGATCTTGCTCATCATCTGCACCGCTTCCAGCGGGTAGTCGCCGGAGGCGGTTTCCGCCGACAGCATGACCGCATCGGCGCCTTCGGCCACGGCGTTGGCGACGTCGGTCACCTCGGCGCGGGTCGGGGCAGGGGAGAAGCGCATCGACTCCAGCATCTGCGTCGCTACGACAACCGGCCGACCCAGTTGGCGGCAGGTAGCGATGATGTTCTTCTGGATCTGCGGCACGGCCTCGGCCGGCACTTCCACGCCCAGGTCGCCGCGGGCGACCATGATCGCGTCGCTCAGCTCGGCGATCTCGCGCAGTTGGGTGACGGCCGATGGCTTCTCGATCTTGGCCATCAGGAACGCACGGTCACCGATCAACTCGCGGGCTTCGGCGATGTCTTCGGGACGCTGGACGAACGACAGCGCCACCCAGTCAACGCCCAGTTCCAGGCCGAAGGCCAGGTCGCGGCGGTCCTTGGCGGTCAGCGGGCTGAGGTCGAGCACGGCCTGCGGCACGTTCACGCCTTTGCGATCGGACAGCTCGCCACCGTTGAGCACCTCGGTGTCGATGGCGTCGGCATGCTTGGCGGTCACTCGCAGGCGCAGGCGACCGTCATCCACCAGCAGGTCCATGCCCGGTTCCAGTGCGGCGATGATCTCCGGGTGCGGCAGGTTGACCCGCGTGGCGTCGCCCGGGGTCGGGTCGAGGTCCAGGCGCAGGGCCTGGCCACGCTTGAGCATGGCCTTGCCTTCGGCCAGGCGGCCGACGCGCAGCTTCGGCCCTTGCAGGTCCATGAGGATGCCCAGCGGGTAGTTCAGCTGGGCCTCGACTTCGCGGATCCACTGGTAGCGCATGGCGTGGTCGGCATGCTCGCCGTGGCTGAAGTTGAGGCGGAAGATGTTCACCCCGGCTTCCACCAGCTGGCGGACATCGTCGATGCCCTTGGTCGCGGGGCCGAGGGTGGCGAGGATTTTGACTTTCTTGTCAGGCGTCATGGTGGGCAGTCTCAAGAATGAGGATGGCGCGGAAATCGTTGACGTTGGTGCGGGTCGGCTCGGTGACGATCAGCGCGTCGAGCGCGGCGAAGTAGCCGTAGCCATTGTTGTTGTCCAACTCGTCGGTGGCCGACAGGCCCAGGGCGGCGGCGCGGGCGTAGCTGTCCGGGGTCATGATGGCGCCGGCGTTGTCCTCCGAGCCATCGATGCCGTCGGTGTCGCCGGCGATGGCGTAGACGCCCGGCAGGCCCTTGAGGCTTTCGGTCAGGCTGAGGAGGAATTCCGCGTTGCGCCCGCCACGGCCGTTGCCGCGCACGGTCACGGTGGTTTCACCACCGGAAAGGATCACGCAGGGCGCGGCCAGTGGCTGGCCATGCAGGACCACCTGGCGGGCGATGCCGGCATGGACCTTGGCCACTTCCCGCGATTCACCTTCCAGGTCGCCGAGGATCAGCGGGCTGAAGCCGGCCTGGCGGGCTTTCACCGCAGCGGCTTCCAGCGACTGCTGGGGCCGGGCGATCAATTGGAAATGGCTGCGGGCCAGGGCCGGGTCGTCGGCCTTGACGGTCTCCGAAGCGGGGTTGTTGAGCCAGTCGATGACGGCTTTCGGCGCTTCGATGTTGTAGCGCTTGAGGATCGCCAAGGCATCGGCCGAGGTGCTCGGGTCGGCCACGGTCGGGCCGGAAGCGATGACCGTGGCCAGGTCGCCAGGCACGTCGGAAATCGCATAGGTGTACACGGTGGCCGGCCAGCAGGCCTTGGCCAGGCGGCCGCCCTTGATCGCCGAGAGGTGCTTGCGTACGCAGTTCATCTCGCCGATGGTGGCGCCGGACTTGAGCAGGGCCTTGTTGATCTGCTGCTTGTCGGCCAGGGTCAGGCCTTCGGCGGGCAGGGCCAGCAAGGCGGAGCCACCGCCGGAGAGCAGGAAGATCACTCGGTCGTCGGCGCTCAGGTCGCTGACCATGTCCAGCACGCGCCTGGCCACGGCCAGGCCGGCGGCGTCGGGGACGGGGTGGGCGGCTTCCACCACTTCGATTTTCGAGCAGCTGGCGCCGTGGCCGTAGCGGGTCACTACGAGACCGCGGACCTCGCCCTGCCAGGCGCGCTCGACCACTTCGGCCATGGCGGCGGCGGCCTTGCCGGCGCCGATGACGATCACCCGACCACTGCGGTCGGCAGGCAGATGGGCTTCAAGCACCTGACGCGGGTGCGCGGCGTCGATGGCCGTGGCGAACAGGTCGCGGAGAAAGTGTTGCGGATCGACCGACATCTCAGGCCTCCAAATCTTATTGTTCTGCAGAATCAAAAACGCCCCTGGAACGGCCTCCGTGCAGGCTGAACCAGGGGCGGTGTTGCTCTAGTGCAACTGCCAGCCTCAGGGGCTGAAGGAAACGATGCGCGGTCCCTTCGATCCGCGGGCTGGCAGGCGTTGCTTATTTGTCGTCGCGGATCGAGAAGTTGGCCATGTGTTCCAGGCCCTTGATCAGCGCCGAGTGGTCCCAGTTGGCACCACCGATGGCCGCGCAGGTGCTGAACACCTGCTGGGCGTTGGAGGTGTTGGGCAGGTTGATGTTCAGCTCCTTGGCGCCTTGCAGGGCCAGGTTCAGGTCCTTCTGGTGCAGGCTGATGCGGAAGCCCGGATCGAAGGTGCCCTTGATCATGCGCTCGCCGTGCACTTCGAGGATCTTCGACGAGGCGAAGCCGCCCATCAGTGCTTCGCGGACCTTGGCCGGATCGGCGCCATTCTTCGCGGCGAACAGCAGGGCCTCGGCGACGGCCTGGATGTTCAGGGCGACGATGATCTGGTTGGCGACCTTGGCGGTCTGGCCGTCACCGTTGCCGCCGACGCGGGTGATGTTCTTGCCCATGGCCTGGAACAGCGGCAGGGTGCGCTCGAAGGCTTTCGGGCAGCCACCGACCATGATGCTCAGGGTCGCGGCCTTGGCCCCGACTTCGCCGCCGGACACCGGGGCGTCCAGGTAGGCGGCGCCGGTGGCCTTGATCTTCTCGGCGAAGGCCTTGGTGGCGGTGGGGGAGATCGAGCTCATGTCGATCACGATCTTGTTCGGGCCGACGCCTTCGGCGACGCCGTTTTCACCGAACAGGACGCTTTCCACCTGCGGGGTGTCGGGGACCATGACGATGATGAATTCGGCTTCCTGGGCCACTTCCTTCGGATTGGCCAGGGCCACGGCGCCAGCGGCGATCAGGTCGGCCGGAGCGGCGTCGTGGTGGGTGGAAACGAACAGGCTGTGACCCGCCTTCTGCAGGTTCTGCGCCATTGGGCGGCCCATGATGCCGGTGCCGATGAATCCGATTTTAGCCATGAGAATGTGCCTCTTTTATTTATTGGGTCTCGAAAGCGCCGCCGGACCCTGTGGGAGCGGGTTTATCGGAGCGCCGAACCGCCACGATTGCGATGGTGGCTTCACTGCCGTCATCGCGGGTGAACCCGCTCCCACAGGTTCGGTGTCCAGCCGTTCCGGCGAGACGGGATCTCAGATCGCGTTATGAGTCTTCAACCAGCCCAGACCTTCTTCAGTGGTGGTCCTGGGCTTGTACTCCGCGCCCACCCAGCCCTGGTAGCCGATGCGGTCCAGGTGCTCGAACAGGAAGCGGTAGTTGATCTCGCCGGTGCCCGGTTCGTGACGGCCCGGGTTGTCGGCCAGCTGGATGTGGTTGATCTTCGCCAGGTTGCTTTCCACGGTACGCGCCAGGTCACCTTCCATGATCTGCATGTGGTAGATGTCGTACTGCAGGAACAGGTTGTCGCTGCCCACTTCGGCCTGGATCTCCAGCGCTTGCTGGGTGGTGTTCAGGTAGAAGCCCGGGATGTCGCGGGTGTTGATCATTTCCATGACCAGCTTGATCCCGGCAGCCTTGAGCTTGTCGGCGGCGAAACGCAGGTTGTCGACGAAGGTCTTGCGCACGGTGGCGCAGTCCGGGCCCTGTGGACGAATCCCGGCCAGGCAGTTGACCTGGGTATTGCCCAGCACCTGGGCGTAGGCGATGGCCAGGTCGACACCGCTGCGGAATTCCTCGACCCGCGCCGGGTCGCAGGCGATGCCGCGGTCACCCTTGGCCCAGTCGCCGGCCGGCAGGTTGAACAGCACCTGGGTCAGGCCATGGGCGTCGAGCTGCTGCTTGATCTCGGTGGCGGCGTAGTCGTACGGGAAAAGGTACTCGACACCGCTGAAGCCGGCGTCGGCAGCAGCCTTGAAGCGGGCCAGGAAGTCCTGTTCGGTGAACAGCATGGACAGGTTGGCGGCAAAGCGTGGCATGGTGGTCTCCTTGCTGGGTTGGGCCCCGTACCCTGAAGGGCGGGGCCTCGCAGACGATCAGTCGAGCAGCGAAATCGCGGTTGGCGCGTCGTTGCCGACCAGCGCCAGGTCTTCGAACTCGTTGACCGCGTTGATTTCGGTACCCATGGAAATGTTGGTAACGCGCTCGAGAATCACCTCGACCACCACCGGAACGCGGAACTCCTCGGCCATTTTCTGGGCCTTGAGCAGCGCCGGGGCGATCTCGGACGGGGTGAACACGCGCAGGGCCTTGCAACCCAGGCCTTCGACCACGGCCACGTGATCGACGCCGTAGCCGTTGACGTCCGGCGCGTTGATGTTCTCGAACGCCAGTTGTACACAGTAATCCATCTCGAAACCACGCTGCGCCTGGCGGATCAGGCCGAGGTAGGCGTTGTTCACCAGCACGTGGACGTACGGCAGGTTGAACTGCGCGCCCACCGCCAGTTCTTCGATCATGAACTGGAAGTCATAGTCGCCCGACAGCGCGACGACCTTGCGGCTCGGGTCGGCCTTGACCACGCCCAGGGCAGCCGGGATGGTCCAGCCCAGCGGGCCGGCCTGGCCGCAGTTGATCCAGTGGCGCGGCTTGTAGACGTGGAGGAACTGGGCGCCGGCGATCTGCGACAGACCGATGGTGCTGACGTAGGTGGTGTCCTTGCCGAACACCTCGTTCATTTCCTGGTACACGCGCTGTGGCTTGACCGGCACGTTGTCGAAGTTGGTCTTGCGCTGCAGGCTCGACTTGCGGGCCTGGCAGTCTTTCAGCCATTCGCCGCGGCACTTCAGTTTGCCGGCGGCTTTCCACTCGCGGGCCACTTCGAGGAAGGCGTCCAGGGCAGCGCCGGCGTCGGACACGATGCCCAGGTCCGGGGTGAACACGCGGCCGATCTGGGTCGGTTCGATATCGACATGGATGAAGGTACGGCCTTCGGTGTAGACGTCGACGGAACCGGTGTGACGGTTGGCCCAGCGGTTGCCGATGCCGAACACCAGGTCGGACTTGAGCAGGGTGGCGTTGCCGTAGCGGTGCGAGGTCTGCAGGCCGACCATGCCGACCATCAGCTCGTGGTCATCGGGGATGGTGCCCCAGCCCATCAGGGTCGGTACCACCGGCACGCCGGTCAGTTCGGCGAATTCGACCAGCTTGTCGCTGGCGTCGGCGTTGATGATGCCACCACCGGCGACCAGCAGCGGACGTTCGGCTTCATTGAGCAGGGCCAGGGCTTTTTCCGCTTGCTTGCGGGTAGCGGCTGGCCTGGTGACAGGCAGCGGCTCGTAGGCATCGATATCGAACTCGATCTCGGCCATCTGCACGTCGAACGGCAGGTCGATCAGCACCGGGCCCGGACGGCCGGTACGCATTTCGTAGAAGGCTTTCTGGAAGGCGTAAGGCACCTGGCCCGGCTCCAGGACGGTGGTTGCCCACTTGGTCACCGGCTTGACGATGCTGGTGATGTCCACGGCCTGGAAGTCTTCCTTGTGCAGGCGGGCACGCGGGGCCTGGCCGGTGATGCAGAGAATCGGGATGGAGTCGGCGGAAGCGCTGTACAGGCCGGTGACCATGTCGGTGCCGGCAGGGCCCGAGGTGCCGATGCACACGCCGATATTGCCGGCCTTGGTACGGGTGTAACCCTCGGCCATGTGCGAGGCGCCTTCAACGTGGCGAGCGAGGACGTGATCGATACCGCCGACTTTCTTCAGGGCCGAGTACAGCGGGTTGATCGCTGCACCAGGAATGCCAAACGCGGTTTCCACACCTTCGCGGCGCATCACCAGAACGGCTGCATCGATTGCTCTCATTTTGCTCATGGCTTTGTGCCTCATTGATGTTGTAATTGTATACAAGATGCTTTGCGCCAGAGTGTATTCACGGGACGCGGCTCTGGTCAATCCATTTTCGTCCGTGACCTGTGCTTTCGTCGAAACGCCGTAGAAACGGGCCTGGCGCGGCATAAGGTCGCAGCGTGCGAATTATTGTATACAAAAACATTTACCATTGTGTTCTATTTGGTCTATCAATTTTCACTTGCCCACAGGGCTTCATAACAACAAGAGGACCGTTTCATGAACGCATTGAGCTTGAAAGTCGCCGTCGGCCTGGTGAATGGCGCGCTGGCCGCGGGGCGCAAGATCGCCGCCGCGCCGCTGACCGTGGTGGTGCTGGACGCCGGTGGTCACCTGCTGGCCCTGCAACGGGAAGATGGCGCCAGCCTGCTGCGTCCGCAGGTGGCGATGGGCAAGGCCTGGGGAGCTATCGCCCTGGGCAAGGGCTCGCGTTTGCTGGCGCTGGACGCACAGCAGCGCCCGGCATTCTTTGCCGCGTTGAATGGCCTGGGCCAGAGCCCGGTGGTGCCTGCGCCGGGTGGCGTGCTGATCCGCAATGAGGCGGGCGTGGTACTGGGCGCGATCGGGATCAGCGGGGATACGTCGGATATCGACGAACAGTGCGCGATCAGTGCGATCGAGGAGGCGGGGCTGCGGGCGGATGCGGGGGTTGCGGCTTGATCTGATACCTGTGCTGTAACTGATGGCCCCATCGCTGGCAAGCCCCCACAGGGTTAGCGGCGCCGCAGACCCTGTGGGAGCTGGCTTGCCAGCGATGGGGCCCTCACTTTTTTCTGATCTGGTCCGCTGCGTCCCCTCTAGCCACATAGCACCAGGTCTTGCCCTCCCTGACCTTGGCCAGCAGCTTCAGCTTCACCAGCTTCTCAAGATCAGCCCGCGCAGTCCCCTCCGAGACATCGAAGTCATTCTTCACTTCCTTCGCGACGAACAGCCGACCGGGGTTGCGCAGCACTTTTTTCAGCAGGTGAATCTGCCTGAAATTCAGATCCTTGTTGAAACCAGACTCTGCAATCAGGCCCATGACGTCATAGAACTCTTTCCTTTTGTTCTCGATATGAGAAAGGAACCCGGCCATAGCCCGTTCGATGATTCTGAGCTGATAGCAGATGAAGTACGTCAGGTCGAAATCATCGGTCTCAGTGAATAGATACGACTCGCCATATTGCATCGGCGCTTGCTTCAACAGCGCACTGATCGAGATGTACTCGAACGCCCAATAGCCGCTTTTCAGCATGTACCAGTAGAACAGGCACCTTGCCGTCCTGCCGTTGCCATCATTGAAGGGGTGCTCATAGCCGATCATGAAGTGCAGGATGATCGCCTTTACCGCAGGGTGGATGAATATCCTGCCATCGTGGCCGTCATGGCTTTCGTTAGCAAATTCACAGAGTTTTTCCAGGCGTTCCAGCAGTAGCCCTGCGTCCGGAGGTTGGTGAACGATTTCTTCGTCACGGCCTTTGACGTAGATGTCATTGGTTCTTCTAATTTCACCCGGGCAGGCGTGGTCTACCTGAATGTCTCTCGTGGCCTCGGCGTGAAAGCGCCGGACCAATTCGATCGACAGCGGCAGTTCCTTGCTGTGTTTCGCCAGCTTCATCAGCATGAAGTTGTTGAAGATCATCCGCTCGTCGTCATTGACCGGTTCGCGTTCTTTTTCGAGCATTTCCTTGGCCACCCTTCTGATGGTCGCCGCGCCCTCCAGTTGAGCACTGGAAATTGCTTCTTCCATCATCAGCGACTCGACCAGAAACAGATTGCTCTCGTTGTTCGTAGAGGTGTTCGATACGCCAAGACCTAGCTTGGCATTGATGTGCTCTATATCGTGAATGACCGTATGGGCATAGTCAGGAAGACAATATTTGAACGGCTGCCCGTCTTCGGCGTATAGGCCAATGGACTTCAGAATCACGCTTCTTGAAAGCTTGACGGCGCCCCATGCAGCATTCGCATTGATGCCGGCAGGCACCCGGTGACGGAAATCGTGCCAGTGCAGATAACGTCCCTTCTCATCAACGGCAGAAAATCGAGGAATGAGCTCCAAAATCTCCCTGCCGTGCAGCTCGAGAATTTCCTTGTAGGGCTTGGGAACCTTGATGCTGGCCATGCTCAACTCAATTTGTCGAAAATTGAGTTGAGCCTACATCAGGAGGGGGGAGGGGTCAAAAAACGGTTAACATCAGCCAGCCGCCCTCAGGCATCCGGAGCACAACCTTTCAGCACCAGGCGAATAATCGTTTGCGTGGCCGCCTCGTAATCGCTCTCGTCCAGCTTCGCCTTCCCGGTCACCACCGAGATCTGCCAGTCGAAATCGGCGTAGGTCTGGGTCGCGGCCCAGATGCTGAACATCAGGTGGTGCGGGTCGACCGGGGCGATCCGGCCCTTGTCGATCCAGCGCTGGATGCAGGCGATATTGTGCCGGGCCTGGGCGTTCAATTGCTCGACCTGGCGCGGGCTCAGGTGCGGGGCGCCGTGCATGATCTCGCTGGCGAATACCTTGGAGGCGAACGGCAGGTCGCGGGAGATGCGCACCTTGGAGCGGATATAGGCGCTCAATACTTCTTCCGGGTCGCCCTCGGCATTGAACGGCGTCGAGGCCTGCATGATGGGCTCGATGATGCTTTCAAGGACCTCGCGGTAGAGGTTTTCCTTGGACTTGAAGTAGTAGTAGACGTTGGGCTTGGGCAGGCCGGCCTTGGCCGCGATATCGCTGGTCTTGGTGGCGGCGAAACCCTTGTCGGCGAATTCTTCACTGGCCGCGCGCAGGATCAGTTCTTTGTTGCGCTCGCGAATGCTGCTCATGGTTGGCGCTGTTCCTTGGTCTCGTCCCGGGCAGGCCGGGCAGGCGGTGGCGCATGGTAGCACCGGGCTCGCGAGGGGCTCAAGGCAGCGGCCCGGCGCTGCTCGCGATGGCACCAATGGGTATTTGCATGGTCAACCCGCTATCCTTTTGTAACTATCCTTTGCGCGAGACAGGACACATGGCAGGAAGCAGCCTTCTGGTATTGATCGACGATATCGCCACGGTACTCGATGATGTTTCCGTAATGACCAAGGTGGCGGCCAAGAAAACCGCCGGTGTCCTGGGCGATGACCTGGCGCTCAACGCGCAGCAGGTCACCGGGGTACGCGCCGAGCGGGAGATCCCGGTGGTGTGGGCGGTGTGCAAGGGGTCGTTGCTGAACAAGCTGATCCTGGTGCCGGCGGCCCTGCTGATCAGCGCGTTCATCCCTTGGGCGGTGACGCCGTTGCTGATGCTCGGCGGCGCATACCTGTGTTTCGAGGGCTTCGAAAAGCTGGCGCACAGGTTTCTGCATGGCACCGAGGAAAAGCAGGCGAACCATGCCGCGCTGAGCGAAGCCGCCGCCAATCCGGCAGTAGACCTGGTGGCCTTCGAGAAGGACAAGATCAAGGGCGCGATCCGCACCGACTTCATTCTCTCTGCGGAAATCATCGCCATCACCCTCGGCACCGTCGCCGATGCACCGCTGACCCAGCAGATCATCGTGCTCTCGGGCATCGCCCTGGTCATGACCATCGGCGTGTATGGCCTGGTGGCGGGGATCGTCAAGCTGGACGACCTGGGCCTGTGGATGACCGAAACCCGCAAGGGCATCGGCAAGCGCATCGGCCACGGCATCCTGCGCGCTGCGCCGTACCTGATGAAGACCCTGTCGGTGGTGGGCACGGCGGCGATGTTCCTGGTCGGCGGCGGGATCCTCGTGCATGGCGTCGCGCCGCTGCATCATGCGGTCGAGGCGTTCAGCCAGGGCAATGGCGGAGCGCTGACCAGCGCCCTGGTCAATGGTGTGCTCGGCATCGTCGCCGGCGCCGTGGTGCTGGCGCTGGTCAGCGTGGTCGGCAGGTTGTGGAAGGCAGTGCGGGGAGCGTAAGACCGTCGAGTCCTTTCTGGTCGGACGCGGTCAATGTGGGAGCGGGTTCACCCGCGATTACGACGGTGAATTCACTACAGTAATCGCGGGTGAACCCGCTCCCACATTGACCGCGTCGAGGCTCAATCCTTGTAGATTGTTACTGCCCCAGCCCCGCCTGCTCCCGCGGCGCCTCATGGCTCTCCGGCACCCACTCCAGCAGCCGCTGCTTGAACCCGTAGCTGGCGCTTTCGTAATAGGCGATCGCCCGGGTAATCAGCGGATTCTCCACCTCGCCCGGAATCTCCCGGCTTTCCCCCAGTGCCTGCTGGTGCAGGCGCAGGCCGCCGCGTGGGCTGAGAATCGCCAGGTCCTGGCCATCGAACAGCCCCAGGTGCTGGTAGTTGCCGATCAGCACCCGCGGCGGCAACGCGTCTTCCAGCAGCAGGTTGCGTCCGTAGAAGGTCGAGGTGTAGCTCATGTTCAGCAGGCCGAGCAGGGTCGGCGCCAGGTCGATCTGGCTGGCCAGCTTGCCTTCTTCGCGCGGCTCGATCAGCTTCGGCGCGTAGACGAACAGCGGGATCTGGTAGTTCTGCACCGGCAGGTCTTCCTTGCCCGCGCTGCCGGCAGTGTGGTCGGCGACGAAGACGAAGATCGTGTTGTCGAACCAGGGCTTGGTCCGCGCCTCGGCGAGGAACTTGCCGATGGCGTAGTCGGTGTACTTCACCGCGCCGTCGCGGCCGTTGCCTGACGGAATGTCGATGCGCCCGTCAGGGTAGGTGTAGGGCCGGTGGTTGGAGGTGGTCATCAGTTGCAGCAGGAAGGGCACCTGGTTGGCGTGGTCGGCATCGGCCAGCTTGATCGCCTGCTTGTACAGGTCTTCGTCGGACATGCCCCAGGCGTTCTTGAAGCTGATGTCCTGCTCGTCGACGCTGCTTTGGTCGACGATGCGATAGCCGTTGCCGCTGAAGAAGGCGTTCATGTTGTCGAAGTAACCGCGCCCGCCGTAGACGAATACGGCGTCGTAACCCACCTCGCTCAGTTGCTGGCCAAGGCTGGCGAAGCCGCCTTCACGGCCGATGCGCTTGACGATGGAGCGCCCGGGCGTTGGTGGGATCGACAGGGTGATGGCTTCCAGGCCGCGGTCGGTGCGGGTGCCGGTGGCATAGAAGTTGTTGAAGTACAGGCTTTGCTTGCGTAGGGCGTCGAGGTTGGGGCTCAGGTTGCGCGGGTCGCCGTTGCTGCCCAGGTACTTGGCGCTGAGGCTTTCGATGGTGACCAGGATGATGTTCGGCGTACGTGCTGTGCCCGGGTTGCTCACGGTACGGCGGATGTCCAGCGGCTCATTGCCGATGAAGGTCACGCCCGGCTCGTTCAGTTCGTCGCGCATCTGCCGGGCGGTGACCGCTTCGGGCAGGGTGCTGTAGAACTGCTGGTAGTCCAGCTCGTTGTTGCGGAAGGCGGCGAAGAACTGGTACGGGCCGTTGCTCGCCAGCTCGCGCTGGTAGGTATTGCCGCCCTGGCTGCGCAGGCTGTCCTGGTCGGCGAACTGCACGCACAGCAGGGCCGCGACGGCGATGCCGGCAGTTTGCAAGGCGCGCTGGCGCAGGCTCGGGTAGGGCGCCTCGAAGACCCAGCGTAGCGGCTTGATCAAGGCCAGGACCAGGGCCAGGGTCAGCAGGCCAAGGATGCTCAGCAGAAGGGCGATCGGGTAGGACTCGAGGATGTTGTTCAGCACTTCATCCGAGTACACCAGGTAATCCACGGCGATGAAGTTGAAGCGCACCCCGAACTCGTCCCAGAACAGCCATTCGGCCACCGCGGTGAACAGCATGATGTAGAGGCTGATCGCGAGGATGCCCACCAGCAGCCAGCGGGTCACCCGCGCCTGCCACAGCCGGCGCGGGCAGAGCAGGACGAACAGGCTCAGGGGCAGGGCGGCATAGACCAGGAACACCAGGTCGTTGAGCAGGCCCACGGTGAAGACCGAAAAGAACGCATGTCCGGCTTCATCCAGGTGGCTGAACATCAGGGCCGCGCGGGTCAGCAGGAAAACGCCGAGCCAGACGGCGGACAGCAGCAAGAGATAGCGCATGGGCGCTGTTTTGGGGGTGTGCATCGTGAATTCCCTTTATTTGAATAGTCCATTACCTGCAACGGCCTTGTTTGGCAGGTACTGGCGAGTGTAGGCGGGGAAAACTAACAAGGGAAAAGAGAAAGAAATGTAAATGTCATGTATGGAAATGATGAAAAGCCTGGCTAAAGTAACGGGCAGTTGCAACGGGCAAGGAAGTCCGGATTGAAGTAATAACGATTACTATTTTTCTTGCCGCAAGGAAGGGATCTCATGCCTGCCTGGAAGTTGACTTTCGCTATCCATCATCTGGCGTTCTACCTGGCCGCCGTACTGTTCTGGCTGTGTTTCTGCCCTCAACCCGCGCCTGCCGTTTCGCGCTGAGTCGCAGGTTTTTTCAGGGATAGTCGAACAGGTGTCAGGAGACACACTTATGAACGTACAAGCGTCGAGCACGCGGGGCATGCCTGCGCCGTTGCTGGTGTTGCTGGTTGCGCTGTGGATGACACTGGTGATGAACGCGCCCTTCTGGCGCAAGGTCTGGACCGCCACGGGTGGCCTTGAAAATGACAATTCGTTTTTTCTCGGCACGCTTCCTTTATTGGTGCTGGCGTTTAACTTTGTAGTCCTGTGTTTATTGGCATGGGGCCGGTTGGGCAAACTTGTCCTGGTCGTCATGTTGTTGCTGTCGGCCTGCGTCAGTTACTTCATGAGCAACTACGGTGTGATGATCGACTATTCGATGTTGATCAATGCAATGCAGACCGATCGCCGTGAAGTGTTCGATCTGCTCGGCTCGGGGCTGGCGTTCTGGGTGCTGCTGGTGGGCGTGGTGCCGGCAATCGTGGTCAGCCGCATTCCCCTGGCCCGGCCTGGCTATGCGAGGGCGGGCCTGTTCAAGGCGGGCAGCGTGCTGCTGGCATTGGCGCTGATCGCCCTGATCCTGGCGCTGGCCTACCAGTCCTACGCCTCGCTGCTGCGCAACCACCGTGAACTGCGCCTGATGCTGGTGCCATCGAACCTGGTCGGTGCGCTGCACAGTTATGCCAAGCGCCAATTGCGCACGCCCTTGACCCTGGAGCCGGTCGGGCTGGATGCGGCGCTCCAGGTCAATTCCGCCACCGCCGGCCGGCACAAGGTGGTGGTGCTGGTGGTCGGTGAAACCGCGCGGGCGGCGAGTTTTTCGCTCAACGGCTACGAGCGGCAGACCAATCCGGCGCTGGCGGCCCGGGAGGTGGTCAGTTTCAGCGAGGTCAGCGCCTGTGGCACCGCCACGGCGATCTCGGTGCCCTGCATGTTCCAGGACCTGGGCCGCCGCGAGTACCGCAGCATCCACGCCAAAAGTCGCGAAAACCTGCTCGATGTGCTGCAGCGGGCAGGCGTGGCGGTGCTCTGGCGCGACAACAACTCGGGCTGCAAGGGCGCCTGCGACCGGGTGCCCAGCGAGGAGGTGGACAAGCTGCACATCCCCGGGATCTGCACGACCGATGGCTGCTTCGACGAGGCCTTGCTGCATGGCCTGGCGGAGCGGATCGACAGCAGCAGCGACGACACCCTCATCGTCCTGCACATGCTCGGCAGCCATGGCCCGGCCTATTACAAGCGCTATCCCCAGGCCTTTCGCCGCTTCACCCCGACCTGCGACAGCAGCCAGCTGGACAAATGCGACAACGCCGCCATCGTCAATGCCTACGACAATTCGATCCTTTACACCGACCACGTGCTTGGGCAACTGCTCGACCTGCTGAAGGCGCGCGCACAGCGTTTCGACACGGCGATGCTCTATGTGTCCGATCATGGCGAATCGCTGGGAGAGAAGGGCGTCTACCTGCATGGGCTGCCGTATGCCATGGCGCCGAGCGAGCAGATCCGGGTACCGATGGTGGCGTGGCTGTCGGAAGGTTTCGCCAGAAGCGGCGGGGCGAGCATGGAGTGCTTGCGCGGACGGCGTGACAGCGCGCTGTCCCACGATAACCTGTTCCATTCGATGCTGGGCCTGATGGGCGTCAGCACCTCGGTCTATCGCGAGGAACTGGACCTGTTCAGGCCCTGCGGTGCAGGGCCCGGACAGGTTGCCGCCGCAGCGGCGAACGACGCGGTTAGAAGTGCACCTTGACCAGCAGGCTGGCGGTGTTCTGGTTGGTATCGAAGAACTTGCTGTCCTTGATGCCGTACTTGTCCGACCAGTAGTCGTACTCGATACCGACGTACAGTTGCTTCTCGCCGAAGCTCAGGGCCTTGCCCAGGTCGTACTTGATCTGCGGGTTGAAGTGCAGGTTGGCGTGGTAGGTGCCCTGGCTGTTCTCGTCGTTATCCACCACCCAGTCCATGAAGCCGTCGATCAGGATGTCGGACTTGCCCACGGGAATGGTGTAGGCCCAGACCGGCGTGATCTGCCAGACGTTGTCGCCGGCACGGCTGCCTTCGGTGTGGCGGTTGTAGAAGTTCAGCTGGAAGTAGTCGAAGCCCGGCACGTCGAGGTCGAAGCCCGGACCGATCAGGTAGGCCTCGGTGTCGCCTTCGCCGAACTCGTAGGTCATGGCCAGCAATACGTCCTTGACCGGGCCGAAGGACAGGTCCTGGCCGAGGATCTTGCCGAACGACAGGCGCGGGCTGAACTCGCCGTAGTAGCTGTTCGGGCCGTTGTTCGCGTCTTTCTGGCCGTTGTAGAAGATCTTGTCGATGAACAGGAAGTTGTCACCGTACTTCCAGGCATCGGCGTGCTCGAAGGTGAAGGTCTGCTGGATTTCCGGGTTGACGGCGAAATCCTTGCCGTACAGGTAGGTCAGGCTGTTGTTCTGCCACAGCAGCAGGTCGTCGGCCATCGCGGAACTGGCGGCCAGCAGGCCCCCGGCGAGGATCAGGCGGTTGGTAAAGCGCATCGGGTAGCTCCCTTGATCGATTCTGTTAGCAACGCTCTTGAGTCGGCGTCGTCGGGTTGAGCGTGTTGTCTTTCGGGTCAGCTTTTTGCGATCGCCCACGAAAAAAGGGCAAGCGCTGGTCCCACCTTCCCGGAAGGGTGCAGCAATCCTGCTCGACGTCTTTCTGAACAGTTCACAACGGTTACGACTGTTGGCGCTTGCGCTGGCCAACCGCCCGTTTTCATTGACTGGACGGTCAGCAAACGCGGGCGGAATCCCTCCGCCCGGGTCGAGGGGGCGCGCAGATTACTGGCTTGCGCGCTGGCCCTCAAGTGCCCCTCTCCAGAAGCACCTACGCAGATCAGGTTTTTTTAGAAGTGCACTTTGATCAACGCACTGGTCACGCTCTGGTTGGTATCGAGCCGGTCGCTGTTCTCGATGCCGTATTTGTCTTTCCAGTAGCTGTATTCGATACCCACGTAGAGCTGCTTGGCCCCGAGTTTCAGGGCCTTGCCCAGGTCGTATTTGACCTGCGGGTTGAACTGCAGGTTGGCGTGGTAGGTGCCGCGGCGCTTGGTCTCGTCGTTGTCCACCACCCAGTCCATGTAGCCGTCGATGAGGATGTCGGACGAACCCACGGGGATGGTGTAGGAGAACGTCGGGGTGATTTGCCAGACGTTATCGCCGGCACGGCTGCCTTCGGTGTGGCGGTTGTAGAAATTCAGGGTGAAATAGTTGAAGCCGGGAATCGCCAGGTCGAAGCCGGGGCCGATCAGGTAGGCCTCGTTGTCGCCTTCGCCGGACTCGTAGCTCAGGGCCAGCAGCACATCCTTGATCGGGCCCAGCTCGATCTTGCGGTCGAAGATCTTGCCGAAGGAGAAGCGTTCGGTGAACTCGCCGTAGTAGGTGCGGTAGCCTTTGCCGCGGTCGGCCTGGCCGTTGTAGAAGATCTTGTCGACGAACAGGAAGGTGTCGCCGTACTTCCACTTGTTGGCGTGTTCGAAGGTGATGGTCTGCTGGATCGCAGGGTTGACCTTGAAGTCCTTGCCGTACAAATAGCTGAGGCTGTTGGATTGCCACAGCAGAAGATCCCCCGCTACCGCTGGAAGGCTTGCCAGCAAACTGCTGCCCAGGAGAAGGGAAGTGGTGGTGCGTTTCATGTTGTGATTCCCGGCTAATTATTGTTGTTCGTTGCGCTTTCTTCGGCGCGAAGCGCCCCGACCGGCCCGCTCCCACGGGTCGGCGGTATTGCGTGTTGCTCGGGGAGTGCGGGGTGGCCATGCGCCACCCCTACAGCCTCAATGGTGCGCGGCGGCCTGGTTGTGCGAGGCGCGTTCGGCGCCGCCGAGGATGTTGAACAGCAGGTTCAGCACCAGCGCGCTGACCGTCGCCATGGCAATGCCGCTATGGGTGATGGGCTCCATCCATTGCGGCATCTGCGCGAAGAACTCCGGACGGACCACCGGAATCAGGCCCATGCCGACGCTCACGGCCACCAGCAACTGGTTGCGCCGGTCGCTGATATCGGCTTCCTGGAGAATCTTGATCCCGGTAGCGGCCACCATGCCGAACATGGCGATCGAGGCACCGCCCAGAACCGCCGGAGGAATCGAGGCGATCAGGAAGGCCGCTTTCGGCAGCAGACTCAGAAGGATCAGCAAGCCACCGGCCACCACCGTTACGTAACGGCAGCGCACGCCGGTCATCTGCACCAGGCCGATGTTCTGGGCGAACGAGGAGTGGGTGAAGGTGTTGAAGAACCCGGCGACGAACGACGCACCGGCGTCGCACATCAGGCCGCGACGCAGCATGCCCGGGGTCACTTCGCGGTCGGTGACCTTGCCCAGGGCGAGGAACATGCCGGTGGACTCGACGAAGATGATCACCACCACCAGGCACATGGACAGGATCGGCGCCAGGCTGAAGGTCGGCATGCCGAAGTGCAGCGGGGTCACCACTTGCAGCCAGGGCGCCTGGTCCAGGCCGGTGAGATCGACCATGCCGATGGAGCCGGCCAGGATGTAGCCCAGGCCCATGCCGATCAACACCGACACATTGACCCAGAAGCCCCGCATGAAGCGGTTGACCAGCAGGATGGTGGCCAGCACCAGGCCGGCGACGGTCAGGTAGATCGGCGAGCCGAAGGTGGACGCCTCGACGCCGCCACCCGCCCAGTTCACCGCCACCGGGAACAGCGACAGGCCGATGGAGGTGATCACCGTACCGGTGACCAGCGGCGGGAAGAAACGCACCACCTTGGACATGAAGGGCGCGATCAGCATGCCGAAGAACCCGGCGGCGATGGTCGCGCCGAAGATCCCCTGCAAACCGACGCCGGGCATCCCGGCCATGGCCACCATGCTGCCCACGGCGGCGAAGCTGGCACCCATCATCACCGGCATGCGGATGCCGACAGCACCAATGCCGAACGACTGGACGATGGTGGCGACACCGGCGACCAGCAGATCGGCATTGATCAGGAAAGCGACTTCTTCTCGGGAGAGTCCGGCAGCCTGTCCGATGATCAGCGGCACCGCGATGGCGCCTCCGTACATCAGCAATACGTGCTGCAGACCCACGAGGATGAGTTGCAGCAGGGGCAGCGGCTGTCGTGGCGGCGCATCGGGGATGTACGCCTGGCGAGACTCGGACATGCAGCACCTCGAGTTTTGTTGTTATTTTTTTGAGCCGCAGCGCCCGGGCGGCAGGCCTTTCGGCCCGTGGTTCCCGTCCGGGGCGCCGCGTGAAGCTTGCAGCGGTGTTACGCGTGTTGCGGGGTGGATCAGTTGACCTTGGCGCCGTTGGCGATCCAGTCACCGACCAGCTTGCGTTCTTCGGCAGTCATCTGGGTGATGTTGCCCAGCGGCATGATCTGGCTGGCGACGGCCTGGGCCTGGATGCGCGGGGCCATGGCCTGGATCTGTTGCGGGGTGTCGAGCATCACGCCGGCAGGTGCGGCGCTGAACAGCGGGCTGGTCGGTTTGGCCGAGTGGCACACGGTGCAGCGTTCCTGGATGACGTTATGGATCTTGTCGAAACCGGCACCGCCGGCAGCGGCGGTGGCTTGCGCAGGGGCTTCGGCCGGGGCGGCTGGCGCGGCCGGTTCGGCGGGCTTGGCCTGTGCGGCTTGCCAGGCGGCGGCCTTTTCTTCCTCGGCACGCTCGGCGGCGGTCTTGCCACCCAGTGCGGTTTCCGGCAGCGGCTGGTATTCGATCTTCGCCGCAGCTTGCTCCGGCGCCGTGCTCGGTACCCGGGCAGGACCGGTGACATAGGCCAGGCAGATCATCGCCAGTGCGCCGGCAGGCAGGGCCCAGGCGTACTTGTTGCTGTCGTGGCGGGTGTTGAAGTAGTGACGGATCAGCACCGCCGCGACCGCGATACCGGCCAGGATCGCCCAGTTGTACTTGCTGCCGTAGGTGCTCGGGAAGTGGTTGCTGATCATGATGAACAGCACCGGCAGGGTGAAGTAGTTGTTGTGCCGCGAGCGCAGCAGGCCCTTGGCCGGCAGCACCGGATCCGGGGTCTGGTTGGCTTCGATCGCCGCCACCAGCTGGCGCTGGGCCGGCATGATGATGCGGAACACGTTACCGACCATGATGGTGCCGATGATGGCGCCGGTGTGCAGGTACGCACCACGACCGCTGAACACCTGGCTGAAGCCGTAGCAGGCCGCGATGATCAGCACGAACAGGACCAGGCCGAGCAGGGCGGGTTGCTTGCCCAGTGGCGAGTCGCAGAGGAAGTCGTAGATGAACCAGGCGGCGATCAGCGAGCCGACACCGATGGCCACGCCTTCAAAGCCGGTCAGGGTGCTGCCCGGCGCCAGCAGGTAAAGGGTCGGCTGCCAGTAGAACACCAGGCACAGCAGGGCGATGCCGGACATCCAGGTGAAGTAGGCTTCCCATTTGAACCAGTGCAGGTTCTCCGGCATTTTCGGCGGTGCCAGCTTGTACTTCTCCAGGTGGTAGATACCGCCACCATGGATCGCCCAAAGGTCACCCGACAGCCCGTCCCGCGGGTTGGCGCGGTTCAGGTTGTTTTCCAGCCAGACGAAGTAGAACGACGCGCCGATCCAGGCCACGCCAGTGATCATGTGAACCCAGCGCACGCTCAGGTTCAGCCATTCCAACAGATGTGCTTCCACAGTCTTGTACCTCTTGCCGGCCACCGAAATACGGTGTTCGGCCTTCTCTTATTGGTGGGGATTGAGGATCAGTTGCTCATCCTCGGTAAAGAAATGCTCGTCGCAGTTGTTGCCGGAACCACTGCGATCAACCACCAGGAAGTCATCCCGCTTTTCGATCGTCAGCACCGGGTGGTGCCAGACGCCGCGATGGTAATTGACGCCCTGCCTGCCATTGCTGACGAAGGCACGGACGTGACCTGATACAGGTGCATCGCCAAGTGGCGCGACCACGATCAGAAAGGGGTTGCCGAGCAGCGGAATGAAAGCCTGGCTGCCCAGCGGATGGCGTTCCAGCATGCGTACGGTCAGCGGCATGTCCAGCGCGTCGGCGCGGAAGATGCTGATGATCGCCTTGTCTTCCGGCTGGGCGGTTTCCACCGTGGCCAGCTTGTGGAAGCGCATGGTCGAGCCGTTGTTGATCATGAAGTGGTCGCTGCCGTCGGTTTCGATCACGTCACCGAAGGGGGCGAAGGCTTCTTTGGTCAGGGGCTCGATCACTAGAGTACGCATGCTTTTATTCTCTGAATTCTGTGTTGTATGTCGTCAGGCGCCGCGGCGCGGGTCTTACAGTTGCAGCAGGCGGAACAGGGCGATCAGGTTGATCTGCGCCAGGGCTTCCTTGAATTCGGTATCGGCATCGTTATGGATGCGGGTCTCGAAGGAGGCGAGGATCTGGTGCCGGTTGCTGCCTTTCACCGCCATGATGAAGGGGAACTTGAATTTGGCCTTGTAGGCGTCGTTGAGCTCGGTGAAGCGGGCGAACTCTTCGGCGGTGCACTGGTGGATGCCGGCGCCGGCCTGCTCGTTGGTGCTCGACTCGGTCAGCTCGCCCTGGATCGCGGCCTTGCCGGCGAGGTCCGGGTGAGCGTTGATCAGCGCCAGCTGGGCGGCGTGATCGGCGCTGAGAAGGATGTCGCTCATGCGCTGGTGCAGGTTCTCGATCTGGTCCAGCTCCTGGAGCTGGCCGAGGTCATAGGCCTTCTCCGCCACCCAGGGCGAATGCTCGTAGATGTCGGCGAACGCCTTGACGAACGCGGCGCGGTCCAGGGTCGAGGGAGTCAGGGTCTTGAAAGCGGTCATTGCGAAATCTCGGCGTTGAAAGGGTGGGTGGCGTGCCAGTGGCGGGCGATGTCCACGCGACGGGCAAACCAGACCTGGTCGTGGCTCTTGGCGTAGTCGATGAAGCGCTTGAGCGAGGCCAGGCGTGCCGGACGGCCGACCAGGCGGCAGTGCAGGCCGATGGAGAGCATCTTCGGCGCGGTTGCGCCTTCTTCGTAGAGCACGTCGAAGGCGTCCTTCAGGTACTGGAAGAACTGCTCGCCGCAGTTGAAACCCTGGACCTGGGTGAAGCGCATGTCATTGGTGTCCAGGGTGTAGGGGATCACCAGGTGCGGCTTGCCGGTCGGGTTGTTCGGCTCCCAGTAGGGCAGGTCGTCGTCGTAGGTATCGCTGTCGTAGAGGAAACCGCCTTCCTCCATCACCAGGCGCCGGGTGTTCGGGCCGGTGCGGCCGGTGTACCAGCCCAGCGGACGCTCGCCGGTCAGTTCGGTGAGGATGCGGATGGCTTCGAGCATGTGCTCGCGCTCCTGGGCCTCGTCCATGTATTGGTAGTCGATCCAGCGGTAGCCGTGGCTGCAGATCTCGTGGCCGGCCTCGACCATGGCGCGGATCACGTCCGGATGGCGCTGGGCGGCCATGGCCACGGCGAAGATGGTCAGTGGTACGCCGCTGTCCTTGAACAGCTTGAGCAGGCGCCACACGCCGGCGCGGCTACCGTATTCGTAGAGCGACTCCATGCTCATGTTGCGCACGCCCTGCAGCGGCTGGGCGGCGACCATCTCGGAGAGGAAGGCTTCGGATTCCTTGTCGCCGTGGAGGACGTTGCGCTCGCCACCTTCTTCGTAATTGAGCACGAAAGACAACGCGACACGCGCATTCCCCGGCCAGTGCGGATGAGGAGGGGTATTGCCATAACCGATCAGGTCGCGAGGATAATCAGCGCTCACTGCAGTCTTCCTTCTTGTACGTGAAAACGGAGGGTTGTGGCATGCGCAGGTTTGCGGCGGGCCACGACGATGGAGTGATTGTATACAACTTTATTTACGATTTGTAAGCCTGTTTTTTCCCATTTCTTCGTCGCACCCTGCTGTATATGCCTAGCAAGAAATCTGCCTGATTGGTCAGCTAATGACGCTGGCGTCGTTATCGGGCGTGGCCTGGCGAATAATGGAGGGTTGCCGGGGGTGTGTAGCGCTGAATCGTAAAATTGCCAGAAAAATTGTGTACAATTTTTCGATAAAATGTCTTAATGCTTCCACCGCCGCCTGCCACTGTGTTTCCCTCTGGTGCAGGCGGGTATTTTTTGCCCATAGAGTGAACACGAGGCGATCAAGCAATGGGACGTTTGACCACGCATGTACTGGATGCCGCACATGGCTGCCCTGGCAGCTCGATCAAGGTCGAGCTGTACCGCGTCGAAGGCCAGCAACTGGAGCTGGTGACCACCGCGCTGACCAACAGCGACGGCCGTGTCGACGCGCCGCTGCTGCAGGGCGATGACTACCGCAGTGGCGTCTACCAACTGCAGTTCAGCGCTGGCGACTACTACCGCGCCCGTGGCGTGCAACTGCCCGAGCCGGCGTTCCTCGATGTGGTGGTGCTGCGGTTCGGCATCAACGACAAGCAGGATCACTACCACGTGCCGCTGCTGATCTCGCCCTACAGTTACTCGACCTATCGTGGAAGCTAGTTGGTCGCTAGAAGAATCTTCGTAGGTCCTTGGCCCGCTCACACTGGCGGGCTTTTTTTCGTCTGCTGTTTTTGTGGTGTTCTTCCGGGCCTCATCGCTGGCAAGCCAGCTCCTACAGGGCAATACAGACCCTGTGGGAGCTGGCTTGCCAGCGATGAGGCCCGGGAGAGCACCCACAAAAAAGCCCCACCCGAAGGTGAGGCTCTCTGCCCTGCATCCAACCCTTACAGGAAGATGAACTTGGCAATGAAGATCGCGCACAGCACCCACAGGCTGGCGGAGATCTCCTTGTGCTTGCCGGTGAAGGCCTTGAGCACCACATAGGTAATGAAGCCCAGGGCGATGCCGTCGGCCACCGAGAAGGTCAGCGGCATCATGATCACGGTGACGATCGCCGGAATGCTGTCGGTGGCTTCGTCCCATTCGATATGGGCCATGCTGCCCATCATCAGCATCGCCACATAGATCAGCGCACCGGCCGTGGCATAGGCCGGGATCATGCCGGCCAGCGGAGCGAAGAACATCGCCGCGATGAACAGTACGCCCACCACCACGGCGGTCAGCCCAGTACGCCCGCCGGCAGCGACGCCTGCGGCACTTTCCACGTAGCTGGTCACCGGCGGCACGCCCACCACTGCACCGAACACGCTGGAGGCGCTATCGGCCTTGAGGGCGCGGGACAGGTTTTCGATGCGCCCGTCGGCATTCACCAGGTTGGCGCGCTGGGCCACGCCCATCAGGGTGCCGGCGGTGTCGAACATGTGCACGAAGAGGAAGGCCAGGACCACCGCGATCATGCTGACGTTGAACACCCCGGCCACATCCATGGCCATCCAGGTCGGCGCCAGGCTTGGCGGCAGCGAGAACACCCCGCCGTACTCCACCAGGCCCAGGCCCCAGCCGGCCAGGGTCACGGTGATGATGCTGATGAGGATCGCGCCGAACACCCGGTGATAGCTGAGCACCGCGATCATCAGGAAGCACAGCGCCGCCAGTAGCGGGCCGGGCTCGTTGAGGTGGCCGAGCTTGATCAGGGTGGCCGGGCTATCGACGACGATGCCCGCGGTCTTGAGGCCGATCAGTCCGAGAAACAATCCGACGCCGGCGCCCATGGCGTGGCGAAGGCTGACCGGGATGCTGTTGAGCAGCCACTCGCGCACGCGGGACAGGGTGAGGAACATGAACAGCACCCCGGACACGAACACCGCGCCCAGCGCGGCCTCCCAGGTGTAGCCCATGGTCCCGACCACGGTGTAGGTGAAGAAGGCGTTGAGCCCCATGCCCGGCGCCAGGCCCACCGGCCAGTTGGCGTACAGCCCCATCAGCAGGCAGCCGAGGGCGGCGGCGATGCAGGTGGCGACGAACGCCGCACCGTGATCGATGCCGGCATCGGCCATGATGTTGGGGTTGACGAAGATGATGTAGGCCATGGTGATGAAGGTTGTCAGGCCCGCGATCATCTCGGTCTTGACGGTGCTGCCGTGTTGCTTGAGTTTGAAAATCCGTTCCAGCCAGCTCGTTTCGAGCGGTGGAGCAAGATCCAGCGTAGGGGCGTCGGATTTGCGGCTTTCCACAGCGAGTACTCCTCAAGTCTTTCTTGTTTTTCAGAGCTGGTCCTGCACGTTGACTGGGGGCTCTGCGAGGGAAGGTGTCGGCGACTCCGGGCCCCGAGTTGACTTCTGGGTCAGGAAGTTGCCCGGTGGATTATGCTTTTGTATACAAAGAATGCAAATACTGTTTTATTGGATGTGCGCAGTTTGTTTGTCACAAGGGCTATAACGAATGATGGCACCTGCGGAAATGCCAATTGCTGTGTACAATGCGGCAATACCTTATGCCGTCATTTTTCTACCCAGGATTTGCCATCGCCCCACTGGCTGGTATTACAGTCGAGGCCCGATAGGTGAATCTTCGTGCGCGAGTGCCCATGAACGAACAGTTACAACCCCTCAAGAAAGCCCCGCGGGCCGGCAAGACCGGCGGTCGCAGCGGCACCCAGGACGATATTGTCTACGCGCATATCTTCGAAGCCATTCTCGAACAGCGATTGGCCCCGGGTACCAAGTTGAGTGAGGAAGCACTGGGCGAAATCTTCGGCGTCAGCCGCACCATCATCCGCCGTGCCCTGTCGCGCCTGGCCCACGAAAGCGTGGTGCTGCTGCGGCCCAACCGCGGTGCGGTGGTGGCCAGCCCCACCGTCGAGGAAGCGCGCCAGGTGTTCTTCTCCCGGCGCATGGTGGAGCGGGCGATCACCGAGTTGGCGGTGCAGCACGCCACGGCCGAGCAATTGAATGAACTGCGCGAGATGGTGCGCGAGGAGCGCGACAGCTTCTCCCGTGGCGACCGTGGCGCCGGTATCCGTCTCTCCGGCGAATTCCACCTCAAGCTCGCCGAGGCGGCCGGCAATGCGCCGCTGATCAGCTTCCAGCGCAGCCTGGTGTCGCAGACCTCGCTGATCATCGCCCAGTACGAAAGCGGCAACCGCTCGCACTGTTCCTATGACGAGCACATGCAACTGATCGACGCCATCGAGGCCCGCGACGCGGCCAAGGCGGTGGACCTGATGATGCACCACATGGACCACATCGACAGCAAGCTGAACCTGGACGAGGAAAGCGCTTCGGATGATCTGCATGCGGTGTTCTCGCATCTGTTGCAGAGCAAGAAGCGTGGTGGGGCGGTGTCGGCCAAGGGCTGACAAACAAGAAGGGGCTCAAGCAAGAGCCCCTTTTTCGTGGGCACCGCAGGACCCTGTGGGGGGGGGGGGGGGGGGGGGGGGGGGGGGGGGGGGGGGGGGGGGGGGGG
>NZ_JBMAWR010000017.1:0-127091 GCF_048586865.1 Pseudomonas bharatica
CCCCCCCCCCCCCCCCCCCCCCCCCCCCCCCCCCCCCCCCCCCCCCCCCCCCCCCCCCCCCCCCCCCCCCCCCCCCCCCCCCCCCCCCCCCCCCCCCCCCCCCCCCCCCCCCCCCCCCCCCCCCCCCCCCCCCCCCCCCCCCCCTGGGCCGCAACGCGGCCCCGAATTTCACGCGGAGGAACCTGCCATGTCACTTAGCGTCTTCGACCTGTTCAAGATCGGCATCGGCCCCTCCAGTTCCCATACCGTCGGCCCGATGCGCGCTGCCGCACGCTTCGCCGAAGGGCTGCGGCGTGATGGCCTGGTGGCCGCCACCCACAGCGTCAAGGTCGAGCTGTATGGTTCGCTCGGCGCCACCGGCAAGGGCCACGGCAGCGACAAGGCCGTGCTCCTCGGACTGGAAGGCGAGCACCCCGACAGCGTCGATACCGACAGCATTCCCGCCCGCCTGCAGGCGATCCGCGACAGCGGCCGTCTCGACCTGCTCGGCGAGCACAGCATCGATTTCCAGGAAAAACAGCACCTGGCGATGATCCGCAAGCCGCTGGACTACCATCCCAACGGTATGATCTTCCGCGCCTTCGACAGCGCCGGCCTGCAGATCCGCAGCCGCGAGTATTACTCGGTGGGCGGTGGTTTCGTGGTCGACGAGGACGCCGCCGGGGCCAACCGCATCGTCGAGGACAAGACCCCGCTGGCCTACCCGTTCAAGACCGCCAAGGAACTGTTGGCTCATTGCACCGCGCAGCACCTGTCGATCAGCCAGGTGATGCTTGCCAACGAAGCCGCCTGGCGCCCGGAAAGCGAAACCCGCGCCGGCCTGCTGAAGATCTGGCAGGTGATGCAGGACTGCGTCAGTGCCGGCTGCCGCAACGAAGGCATCCTGCCCGGCGGCCTGAAAGTCCGCCGCCGTGCCGCAGCGTTGTACCGCCAGCTCTGCGCCAGCCCGGAAGCCAGCCTGCGCGATGCCCTGTCGGTGCTCGACTGGGTCAACCTGTACGCCCTGGCGGTGAACGAAGAAAACGCCTTCGGCGGACGGGTGGTCACCGCCCCGACCAATGGCGCCGCCGGCATCGTTCCGGCGGTCCTGCATTACTACATGCGCTTTATCCCCGGCGCCAATGAAGACGGCGTTGTGCGCTTCCTGCTCACCGCCGCCGCCATCGGCATCCTCTATAAGGAGAACGCCTCGATCTCCGGTGCCGAAGTCGGCTGCCAGGGCGAAGTCGGCGTGGCCTGTTCGATGGTCGCAGGTGCCCTGTGCGAGGTCATGGGCGGCAGCGTGCAGCAGGTGGAGAACGCCGCGGAAATCGGCATGGAACACAACCTGGGCCTGACCTGCGACCCCATCGGCGGCCTGGTCCAGGTGCCCTGCATCGAGCGCAATGCCATGGGCTCGGTGAAGGCCATCAATGCGGTGCGCATGGCCTTGCGCGGCGACGGGCAGCATTTCGTCTCCCTCGACAAGGTCATCCGCACCATGCGCCAGACCGGCGCGGATATGAAAAGCAAATACAAGGAGACCGCCCGCGGCGGTCTGGCCGTCAACATCATCGAATGCTGACATCCCTTTGCAACCCAGGAGTTCCAAATGTCCACCGAAACACTGCTGAAAACCCCGCTGCATGCCCTGCACCTGGAACTGGGCGCGCGCATGGTGCCGTTCGCCGGCTACGACATGCCGGTGCAGTACCCGCTGGGGGTGATGAAGGAACACCTGCATACCCGTGAGCAGGCCGGCCTGTTCGATGTTTCGCACATGGGCCAGATCCGCCTGCGCGGCGCCAATGCGGCCAAGGCCCTGGAAAGCCTGGTGCCGGTGGACATCATCGACCTACCCCTAGGCATGCAGCGCTACGCCATGTTCACCAACGAGCAGGGTGGCATCCTCGACGACCTGATGGTCGCCAACCTCGGTGATGGCGAACTGTTCCTGGTGGTCAACGCCGCCTGCAAGGACCAGGACCTGGCCCATCTGCGCCAGCACATCGGCGACCAGTGCGAGATCGAGCCGCTGTTCGAGGAGCGCGCCCTGCTCGCCCTGCAAGGCCCGGCGGCGGTCAAGGTGCTGGAGCGCCTGGCGCCGCAGGTGGCGAAGATGACCTTCATGCAGTTCGCACCGGTGCAACTGCTGGGCGAGGACTGCTATGTCAGTCGCTCGGGCTACACCGGTGAGGATGGTTACGAGATCTCCGTCCCGGCAGGGCAGGCCGAGACGCTGGCCCGCCGCCTGCTGGACGAACCGGAAGTCGCCGCCATCGGCCTCGGTGCCCGCGACTCCCTGCGCCTGGAGGCCGGCCTGTGCCTGTATGGCCATGACATGAACAGCACGACCACCCCGGTCGAGGCCAGCCTGCTCTGGGCCGTTTCCAAGGCCCGTCGCGCTGACGGTACAAGGGCCGGCGGCTTCCCGGGAGCGGCGCGGGTCTTCGCCCAGCAGCAGGAAGGCGTGGCACGCAAGCGTGTCGGCCTGCTGCCGCAGGAGCGCACGCCGGTGCGCGAAGGCGCCGAGATCGTCGACGAAGCGGGCGAAGTGATCGGCCAGGTGTGCAGCGGCGGCTTCGGCCCGACCCTGGGCGCACCGGTCGCGATGGGCTATCTGGACAGCGCCCGCTCGGCCCTGGACAACCAGGTCTGGGCCATCGTGCGTGGCAAGCGGGTGCCGATGAAAGTGAGCAGGATGCCGTTCGTGGCACAGCGTTATTACCGAGGCTGAGCCCAGGACAAAAAGTGTCATGGTGCGTTCGTATTATTCGATTTCGAACGCACCGGCAAACTTTCGAACATGAGCCTCGGCAAGGCCCTGAAAGGGTGCAAAAAAAGCCGCCGATAACGGCTTAAAAAAGCCTGGAACCGCGACTCTCCAGGGCTTGTTTTTCCCGGGGAAGTTAGCGTAGAGTCGATGCACTGTGTTTGCGTGGGTCGCTCGGTTAGTGACCTGGAACAGTAGGCTGAGATTCGCTACAAACCGTTCGACGTCTCTTACTTTCCTGCAACCCAGCCCAGTGTTCTTTCATTACAAACCGATGAAAGAAACTGTAATCACAATTCAAAGTTTCAAAGGGAATAAGACATGTCTACACGTCAGAGCGGTACCGTCAAGTGGTTTAACGACGAGAAGGGTTTCGGTTTCATCACTCCTGAAAGCGGTCCGGATCTGTTCGTACACTTCCGCGCCATTCAGGGCAGCGGCTTCAAGAGCCTGAAAGAAGGCCAGAAAGTGACCTTCGTCGCTGTGCAAGGCCAGAAAGGCATGCAGGCTGATGAAGTGATCGCTGAAAACTGAGTTTTCGCACGCCCCGAAAGCCCCTGTCTTCGACAGGGGCTTTTTTTTGCGCGCAATTCCGTAGAATGCAGGCTTTTGCGCCAGGAGCCTCATTGCATGTCCAAACCCTTGCTCCAGCCGCAGGGCGACTTTCCGGCTGCCGGACTTGGCCGTCGTTTCGCGGCGATGTTCTACGACTTCCTGCTCTGCACCGCCCTGCTGATGGTGACCACGCTGGTCTACAAGATGATCCAGATGTCGATCATCGGCGAAACCCGCATGCGCGCCATGACCGAAGCCGGCGCCCTGGATGGTGATCCGCTGCTGTCCACGGTGTTGCTGTTCGTCCTGTTCGGCTTCTTCGCCAAGTTCTGGACCCATGGCGGCCAGACCCTCGGCATGCAGGTATGGGGTGTGCGCGTACAGAACGCCGACGGCAGCGCCATCAGCCTGTGGCAGGCACTGCTGCGCTTCATCGTGTCGATCGCTTCCTGGCTATGCGTTGGCCTGGGTTTCTTCTGGGCGCTGTTCGACAAGCAGAAACGCAGCTGGCATGACATCTACTCGGAAACGCAGTTGGTGCGGATTCCCAAGCGCAAGAAGTGACAGACAGCAAAAAGCCGACCCAAGGGTCGGCTTTTTCATGCCTGCAAGAAGCGGATCAACCCGCCCTACGCAACAACCACACCCCCGCCAGCGCGCAGATCACCGCCGGCAGCAGCACCGCCAGCAACGGCGGGAAACCGAACACCTGGCTGGACGGCCCGAGCAGGTCCTGGGCGATGCGGAACACGAAGCCCACCAGCACACCGGTGAACACGCGCTGGCCAAGGGTCACCGAACGCAACGGGCCGAAGATGAAGGAGATCGCCATCAGCACCAGCGCGGCGGTCACCAGCGGCTGCAGGACCTTGGTCCAGAAGGCCAGCCAGTAGCGGTCGTTGTTCAGGCCCTGGTCGGACAGGTAGTGGATGTAATCCCACAAGCCGGTGATCGACAGCGACTCCGGGGCCATCACCACGGTATTCAGCAGTTGCGGGGTCAGGGCCACGTCCCAGCGCTCTTCCGGAGCTTTCACGATCTCGGTGTGATCACCGCGGAACAGCGTGGTGGTGACATCGGTGAGCAGCCAGTGATCCTGCTGGTACTGGGCACGCCGGGCAAAGCTCGACGACTGCATGTGCCGCTCGGCATCGAAGCGGTAGCGAGTCACACCAAGCATCAGGCCGTTGGGCTGCACCGTGTTGATATGCACGAACTCCTCGCCCTGGCGGTGCCACAGGCCACGCTTGGAGGTTTGCGCCTCGCCGCCACCCTGGGCCAGGGAACGGTCGGCCTGGGCCTTGTTCTCGGTGACCGGAGCGACATACTCGCCGATCAGGACACCGGCCAGCATCAAGACCAGCATCGGCTTCATTACCGCCCAGACGATGCGACCGACGGACACACCGGCAGCACGCATGACAGTCAGCTCGCTGTTGCTGGCCAGGCTGCCGAGGCCGATCAGGCACCCGATCAGGCCGGCCATCGGCAGCATGTCGTAGAGACGCCGCGGCGCGGTCAGCAGGACGAACTGGCCCGCGTTCCAGAGGGTATAGGTGTCGCTGATATCGCCCATCTCGTCGATGAAGGCGAACAGCGAGGCGAGGGCCAGGATGATCCCGAGCACGGCGAGAATCGCCAGGAACACGCTGCTGCCGATGTAGCCGTCAAGCTTGCGCATGAGGCACCTCCGCAGCACGGGCACGCATCTTCAGGCGCAGCGGCTCCCAGTACATCAGGCCGAGACCGATCAGCAGGAACAGCAGGTGGACCGGCCACAGGCCCACGGAAAGCGGGATCTTGCCCTTCTCCAGGGCGCCGCGGGCGGCAATCAGGACGGTCAGGTAGGCCATATACAGGAGAATCGCCGGCAGCAGCTTGAGGAAACGGCCCTGACGCGGATTGACCCGCGACAGCGGCACCGCCATAAGGGTCACGATGAACACCAGCAGGGGCAGCGACAGGCGCCACTCCAGCTCTGCGCGCTCGCGCGGGGCATCGCTCTTGAACAGCTCGGAGGTGGGGATCGCCTCGCGTTCGGTGATGTCCTGGCTGACTTCCGGCTTGGGCAGCAGTACGCCATAGGTGTCGTACTTGATCGCCCGGTAGTCGGCCTGGCCCGGATTGCCGTCGTAGCGATAGCCGTTTTCCAGGATCAGGTAGCGATTGCCGTCGGCCTGGACTTCCTGGCGCCCTTTTTCGGCGACCAGCACGCTGATGCCGCGGTCCTTGCTCTTGTCGCTGGAGAAACGCTTCTCGGAAATGAACACGCCGGCCAGGTTGGCGCGGTCATCCGACAGCTGCTCGGTGTAGGTCACCCGGGTGCCATCACGCAGGGTCTGGAAACGGCCCGGCACCAGGGTGTCGAACTCGGTCAGGGCATCCTGCTGGTTGATGATCTGCGCAACGCGCGCGACGCCCTGCGGCGCCAGGCTCAGGCTCAGCCAGGCGACGATCAGCGCTACCAGCGCGGCCGGTGCCAGGGTCATGCACAGCAGGCGTTGCTGGCTCATGCCGGTGGCGGAAAGCACGGTCATTTCGCTTTCCAGGTACAGGCGCCCATAGGCCAGCAGGATGCCAAGGAACAGGCCCAGCGGCAGGATCAACTGCAGGAAGCCCGGCAGGCGATAGCCCATGATGAGGAACAGCACGCCCGGATCGAGCATGCCCTGTGCGGCCTGGGCCAGGTACTTGATGAAGCGCCCGCTCATGATGATGACCAGCAGCACGGCGCTGACGGCACTCAAGGTCACCAGGACCTCGCGGGACAGATAACGGAAGACGATCAAACCAGCCACTCCTGGGTTGTCAGGCTCGGACAGCCAAACAAGGAAAACGTTGCAACCAACAAGATAGTTGCCGGTGCGTCAATGCACCCGGACTTCGAAGTGGGCGCATTATCCTGTGATTGCCCCTGCCTGTCACTTCGCTCCGTGCAATGCTTGAAAACGGGGTTGTCATGGGCGCTGCACCGGGCTCAAACTGGCGGCTTTGCGTCTGGCCCCTCACGCCGGCCAGGTCACTTCGAGCGCTCGCTGTGGTTTATACGACAGGCAGCGCGCTGACAGTTCATTCGGGGACCCTGACATGGAATTGGTTGTAAAAAGTGTAGCCGCAGCATCCTTGAAAACCGCCACCCTGGTCCTGCCCGTCGGCGAAGGCCGCAAACTGGGCGCCAGCGCCAAGGCCGTCGATGATGCCGCCAAGGGCGCCCTGAGCGCCGTGCTCAAGCGTGGCGATATCGCCGGCAAGGTCGGCCAGACCCTGCTGCTGCAAGGCATCGCCGGGCTGAAGGCCGAACGCGTGCTGCTGGTCGGCACCGGCAAGGACGAAAGCCTGGGCGACCGCAGCTGGCGCAAGATCGCCAACGCCATCCTCGGTGCCCTCAAGGGCCTGAACGGCGCCGACGCGGTACTGGCCCTGGACGACGTCGCCGTGGCCGGCCGCGATGCTCACTACGGCAAGATCCGCCTGCTGGCCGAAACCCTGCTCGACGGCGAATACGTCTTCGACCGTTTCAAAAGCCAGAAAGCCGAACCCCGCGCCCTGAAGAAAGTCACCCTGCTGGCCGACAAGGCCGGGCTTGCCGACACCGAGCGCGCAGTCAAGCACGCCGTGGCCATCACCAGCGGCATGCGCTTTACCCGCGACCTCGGCAACCTGCCGCCGAACCTGTGCCATCCAACCTTCCTCGCCGAAGAAGCGAAGAACCTCGGCAAGGCGTTCAAGGGCCTCAAGGTCGAAGTCCTCGACGAGAAGAAGATCAAGGACCTCGGCATGGGCGCCTTCTACGCCGTCGGCCAGGGCAGCGACCAGCCGCCCCGCCTGATCGTGATGAACTACCAGGGCGCGAAGAAGAGCGACAAGCCGTTCGTGCTGGTGGGCAAGGGCATCACCTTCGACACCGGCGGCATCAGCCTGAAGCCGGGCGCCGGGATGGACGAGATGAAATTCGACATGTGCGGTGCTGCCAGTGTCTTCGGCACCCTGCGCGCCGTGCTCGAACTGCAGTTGCCGATCAACCTGGTATGCCTGCTGGCGTGCGCGGAAAACATGCCGAGTGGCGGCGCGACCCGTCCGGGCGACATCGTCACCACCATGAGCGGGCAGACCGTGGAGATCCTCAACACCGACGCCGAAGGCCGCCTGGTGCTGTGCGACACCCTGACCTACGCCGAGCGCTTCAAGCCGCAGGCGGTGATCGACATCGCCACCCTGACCGGCGCCTGCATCGTCGCCCTCGGCAGCCATACTTCGGGCCTGATGGGCAACAGCGAAGCGCTGGTCGAACAATTGCTCGACGCCGGCAAGCGCGCCGACGACCGCGCCTGGCAATTGCCGCTGTTCGATGAATACCAGGAACAACTGGACAGCCCGTTCGCCGACATCGCCAACATCGGCGGGCCGAAGGCCGGCACCATCACCGCCGGCTGCTTCCTTTCGCGCTTCGCCAAGGCTTACGACTGGGCGCACCTGGACATCGCCGGCACCGCCTGGATCAGCGGCGGCAAGGACAAGGGCGCCACTGGCCGCCCGGTCCCGCTGCTGACCCAGTACCTGCTCGACCGCGCCAATGCCTGATCCGGAGGCCGGCCGGTCCCGCGACAGGCCGGCGACTGCCCGATGAGCAAAGTCGACTTCTACATCCTGCCCAGCCCCTCCGCCGCCGTGCGCCTGGACTTCGCCTGCAAGCTGTGCGAAAAGGCCTGGCGCCTCGGCCATCGGGTCTATCTGCACTGCGCCGATGCGGCACAGCGCGATGAGCTGGATGCCCGCCTCTGGGCCTTCAAGGGCGAGGCGTTCGTGCCCCACAGCCACGCCGAGGAAGATGCCGCGGCAGCGGTGGCACTGGGTATTGGCGAGAATGCCGGCGAACACCAGGACCTGCTGGTCAATCTCGACCTGAAGGTGCCACCGTTCGCCGGCCGCTTCGCCCGTATCGCCGAGATCGTGGTGGAGGACCCGGCGATCCGCCAGGCCACCCGAGAGAGTTTCCGCTTCTACCGTGAACAGGGCTATGCTCTGCAAGATCACCGCTTACAGCGATTCTGACGACGATGGACAAACGCCCGCCCCTGCCTCAATCCGCACACTTGCTCGACGACCTGGAATCGATCCGCCAGCTGCTGGGCGATGAAACCCTGCAGCCGCCGCTGCTGACCGAGACCGTGGAAGAACAGATCCCTTTGCTGCTGGAACCTGCCGACGAACCGGCCAGACCGGCACCCGCCGCGTCCCCGGCGGAAGCAGTCGATCCGCAGACCCGCCGCCAGGACACCCTGCTGCACCTGGACGCCGAACTTCGCGCCGCCGCGCAGTTGATCATGCAGGACGTGATCGACGATTTCGCCCCGCACATCGAGACCGAGATCAAGCGCCGCCTGGATGCACGCCTGGAACGCCTGCTCAACCAGTCTTCCTAAACTGCACAAAACCCTGTGGGAGCGGGTTCACCCGCGATTGCGATGGTGGGGCCACTACCGTAATCGCGGGTAAACCCGCTCCCACAGGGTCCGCGTCGCGCTTTTGCCCTTGCCCTGCTTATCGCCTCAACCCCCCGCCTCCGTTATACTTCCCGGCTTTCCCGAATAAATGCCATAGGGTCCCCCCGCGCAATGGATAAGACCTACCAGCCGCACGCCATCGAAACCTCCTGGTACAACACCTGGGAGTCCGAGAACTACTTCGCCCCGCAAGGCGCAGGCGAGTCGTACACCATCATGATCCCGCCGCCGAACGTCACCGGCAGCCTGCATATGGGCCACGGCTTCAACAATGCGATCATGGACGCCCTGATCCGCTTCCGCCGCATGCAAGGCCGCAACACCCTGTGGCAGCCAGGCACCGACCACGCCGGCATCGCCACGCAGATGCTGGTGGAGCGTCAACTGGAAGCCAAGGGCCAGAACCGCCACGACCTGGGCCGCGAGAAGTTCCTGGAAAAGGTCTGGGAATGGAAGGATCAGTCCGGTGGCAACATCAGCCGCCAGATCCGCCGCCTGGGCTCCTCGGTGGACTGGAGCCGCGAGCGCTTCACCATGGATGACGGCCTGTCCGAAGCGGTCAAGGAAGCCTTCGTGCGCCTGCATGAGGACGGCCTGATCTACCGCGGCAAGCGCCTGGTCAACTGGGACACCAAGCTGCACACGGCGATCTCCGACCTCGAAGTGGAAAACCACGACGAGAAAGGCCACCTGTGGAACCTGCGCTACCCGCTGGCCGACGGCGCGAAAACCGCCGAGGGCCAGGACTACCTGGTGGTTGCCACCACCCGTCCGGAAACCATGCTCGGCGACGCGGCCGTGGCCGTGAACCCGAACGACGAGCGCTACCAGGCACTGATCGGCAAGTTCGTCGAGCTGCCGCTGGTCGGCCGACGCATCCCGATCATCGCCGACGATTACTGCGACCCCGAGTTCGGCACCGGCTGCGTGAAGATCACCCCGGCCCACGATTTCAACGACTACGAAGTCGGCAAGCGCCACAACCTGCCGCTACTGAACATCTTCGACAAGAACGCGGCGGTCCTGGCCAACGCCCAGGTGTTCAACCTCGACGGCAGCCTCAACGAGTCCATCGACGCGCGCCTGCCAGCCAAGTACGCCGGCCTCGACCGCTTCGCCGCGCGCAAGCAGATCGTTGCCGACTTCGAAGCGCTGGGCCTGCTGGTCAGCGTCGACGACCACGCCCTGAAAGTGCCGAAGGGCGACCGCTCGGGCACCGTCATCGAGCCGTGGCTGACCGACCAGTGGTACGTCTCCACCAAGCCGCTGGCAGAGCCTGCCATCGCCGCCGTGGAAGACGGCCGTATCCAGTTCGTGCCCAAGCAGTACGAGAACATGTACTTCTCCTGGATGCGCGATATCCAGGACTGGTGCATCAGCCGCCAGCTGTGGTGGGGCCATCGCATCCCGGCCTGGTACGACGCGTCCGGCAAGGTCTACGTCGGTCGCAGCGAGGAAGAAGTCCGCGCGAAGAACAACCTCGGTGCCGACGTGGTCCTGAACCAGGACAACGACGTCCTCGACACCTGGTTCAGCTCCGGCCTGTGGACCTTCTCCACCCTCGGCTGGCCGCAGCAGACCGAATTCCTCAAGACTTTCCACTCCACCGACGTGCTGGTCACCGGCTTCGACATCATCTTCTTCTGGGTCGCCCGGATGATCATGCTGACCATGCACCTGGTGAAGAACGAGGACGGTACCCCGCAGGTACCGTTCAAGACCGTCTACGTCCACGGCCTGGTCCGCGACGGCCAGGGCCAGAAGATGTCCAAGTCCAAGGGCAACGTCCTTGACCCGCTGGATATCGTCGATGGCATCACCCTCGATGCACTGCTGGAAAAACGCACCAGCGGCCTGATGCAGCCGAAGCTGGCAGAGAAAATCGCCAAGCAGACCAAGGCCGAGTTCCCTGAAGGCATCGCCAGCTACGGTACCGATGCCCTGCGCTTTACCTTCTGCTCGCTGGCGTCCACCGGCCGTGACATCAAGTTCGACATGGGCCGCGTCGAGGGCTACCGCAACTTCTGCAACAAGATCTGGAACGCCGCTCGCTACGTGCTGGACAAGGGCGAAGACTGCGGTCAGAACGGCGAGGCCTACGAGCTGTCCCTGGCCGATCGCTGGATCATCTCGCAGTTGCAGCGCACCGAAGCCGAAGTGACCCGCCAACTGGAACAGTTCCGCTTCGACCTGGCCGCCCAGGCCCTCTACGAGTTCATCTGGAACCAGTACTGCGACTGGTACCTGGAGCTGTCCAAGCCGGTGCTGTGGGACGAGAACGCCCCGGTCGAGCGCGCCCGCGGCACCCGTCGCACGCTGGTGCGCGTGCTGGAAGTAGCGCTGCGCCTGGCCCATCCGTTCATGCCGTTCATCACCGAGGAAATCTGGCAGCGCCTGGCGCCGCTGGCCGGCATCGACGGCAAGACCATCATGCTGCAGCCATGGCCCGTTGCGAACGAAAGCCGCATCGACGCAGCCGCCGAAGCCGATATCGAGTGGGTCAAGGAACTGATGCTCGGCGTCCGCAATATCCGCGGCGAAATGAACATCGGCCCGGGCAAGCCGCTGCAACTGTTCCTGAAAAACGCCAGTGCCGATGACCAGCGCCGCCTGGTCGAGAACGAAGCCCTGCTGAAGAAACTGGCGAAGATCGAGTCGTTCACCGTGCTCGGCGAACAGGACGAAGCGCCGCTGAGCGCCACTGCGCTGGTGGGTGACCTGCAAGTGCTGGTGCCGATGGCCGGCCTGATCGACAAGGACGCCGAGCTGGCGCGCCTGAACAAGGAAATCCAGCGTCTGCAAGGCGAGGTCCAGCGAGTCGGCGGCAAGTTGTCCAACGCCGCCTTCGTCGACAAGGCCCCGCCTGCGGTGATCGACAAGGAGCGCGCCAAGCTGGCCGAAGCCGAACAGGCCCTGGCCAACTTCACCGAGCAGCACGCGCGGATCGCAGCCCTGTAAAGCGACGCGGACAGTGTGGGAGCGGGTTCACCCGCGATTGCGTCATTGAATTCACCACCGCAATCGCGGGTGAACCCGCTCCCACATTGTCCGCGGCCGATCAACACATCACGCGGTAATCCTTGAGAGCGGGCCTGGCCCGCTCTTGTATTAATGACCATGAACAAACCCAGCCTGCACCCACGCAATCGCCACCAAGGCCGCTACGACTTCCCCCAGTTGATCAAGAGCAGCCCGGAACTGGCGCGCTTCACCATCACCAACCCCCATGGCAAGCCGAGCATCGACTTCGCCGATCCGGAAGCGGTGCGGGTGTTCAACCGGGCGCTGCTCAAGGCCCAGTACGGCATCCAGTTCTGGGATATTCCCGCCGACTACCTGTGTCCGCCGATTCCCGGGCGTGCCGATTACCTGCACGCGCTGGCCGATCTGCTGGCCGGGGAAAATGCCGGGGAGATCCCTCGGGGAGCACAGGTCCAGGTGCTGGACGTCGGCGTCGGCGCCAACTGCATCTACCCGCTGCTGGGCAATGCCGATTACCGCTGGCGCTTCGCCGGCTCGGATATCGACCCGGTCGCCCTGGCCTCGGCCAAGGCCATCGTCCAGGCCAATGGCCTGGGCAAGTTCATCAGCCTGCGCCAACAGGGCAACCGCAAGCACATCCTCAGCGGCCTGCTGGCTGCCGAGGAGCGCTTCGACCTGACCCTGTGCAATCCGCCCTTCCACGCCTCCCGCGAGGAAGCTACTCGGGGCAGCCAGCGCAAATGGCGCGCCCTGGGCAAGGCCGATCCGAAGCGCAAGCTGCCGGTGCTGAACTTCGGCGGGCAGAACAACGAGCTGTGGTGCGAGGGCGGCGAGATTCGTTTCGTCACCCAATTGGTGCAGGAGAGCAAGGCCTTGGGCCAGCAGGTGCTGTGGTTCAGCAGCCTGGTGTCGAAGGCATCCAACCTGCCGGGCATCGAAGCCGCGCTGAAGAAGGCTGGCGCCGTGGAGCAGCGGGTGATGGAGATGGGCCAGGGGCAGAAACAGAGCCGCCTGGTGGCCTGGACTTTCCAGGATGCGGACACTCGCCAGCTTTGGCGCGAGCAACGCTGGAAATAACCAACTTTCGGCAGGTATAAAAAAACCGCATCAGGCTCGCGCCGGATGCGGTTTTTTCGTGCTGCTTACAATTACTTGTTAACAGCGTCGGTCAGCACTTTGGCTGGCACGAACTTGACGACTTTCTTGGCGGCGATTTCGATGGCAGCGCCAGTCGAAGGGTTGCGACCGGTACGGGCAGGACGCTCGGTGATTTTCAGCTTGCCAATGCCTGGCAGGGTGATTTCGCTGCCGTTTTCCAGTTGATCAGCAACGATCTGGCCCAGTTGCTCCAGAGCGTTACGCGCGGTGGTTTTCGGCGCGTCGATAGCTTCAGCGATATCGGCGATCAGTTGGTCTTTGGTCAATGCCATGGTGGTGTTCCTTCCCTAATCAAATTCAGTGAGTTTGCAGAGTGCCGTGTCAGCCGTCGATTCCGGCTCCGTAGTGCGGAAAGCCGGGGTACTTCCATTTTGCCAATCGCGTATGTAGATACATAAAAATGCGATTGGTTCGACGTGACGCCAGCGGTCTGCCAGCAATGCGCCTTAAGGGGGGCGCAAGACCGGGCAAAACTACCACAGGAATGGATAAATATCCGCTTCGCCCAGGGCAAAAGTGCAGGTTTTTCGGGGGTTTACACAAAATATCGCAAAAAAGGGAAGGAAAAACGAACCTTGGTCCCTCTCAGCAACTACAGAACAGCGTCGCAAGCCCCAGCTAGGTTACACTTGGCCACTTTGCCCGGCCCCGCGCCATACCTTCACCGAGCCGAGAATTCCATGCCGATCCGCCACTGCATCGTCCACCTGATCGACAAGAAACCCGATGGCAGCCCTGCAGTCCTGCACGCGCGCGATTCCGAACTGGCAGAATCGACCGCCATCGAAAACCTCCTGGCCGACCTGAACGACAGCTACAACGCCAAGCAAGGCAAGGCATGGGGCTTCTTCCATGCCGAGTCAGGCGCCCACCCCTTCAGCGGCTGGCTGAAGGAATACCTCGATAGCGAGAAGACCTTCACCGAATTCAGCCGCATCGCGGTGGAACACCTGCAGAAGCTGATGGAAGAGTCGAACCTGTCGGTCGGCGGGCATGTGCTGTTCGCCCATTACCAGCAAGGCATGACCGACTACCTGGCCATCGCCCTGCTGCACCACAGCGAAGGCGTGGCGGTGAACGCCGAGCTGGATGTCACTCCGTCCCGCCACCTGGACCTCAGCCAGTTGCACCTGGCGGCACGGATCAATATCTCCGAGTGGCGCAACAACCAGAATTCGAAGCAGTACATTTCCTTTATCAAGGGCAAGAACGGCAAGAAGGTCTCGGACTACTTCCGCGACTTCATCGGCTGCCAGGAAGGGGTCGATGGCCCGGGCGAAACACGCACCCTGCTCAAGGCCTTCAGCGATTTCGTCGAGAGCGAGGACCTGCCCGAGGAAGCCGCCCGCGAGAAGACCCAGACCCTGGTCGACTACGCCACCAGCCAGACCCGCGCCGGCGAGCCAGTGACCCTCGAAGAACTGTCCGGCCTGATCGACGAAGACCGGCCGAAAGCCTTCTACGACCATATCCGCAACAAGGACTACGGCCTGTCACCGGAGATTCCGGCGGACAAGCGCACCCTGAATCAATTCCGCCGCTTCACCGGCCGCGCCGAAGGCCTGTCGATCAGCTTCGAGGCTCATCTGCTGGGTTCGAAGATCGAGTACGACGAGGAGGCCGGAACCCTGATCATCAAGGGCCTGCCGACCCAATTGACCGACCAGTTGAAACGCCGCAGGGACTGAACCGCCGGTCCGAACTGGCATTTTTGTCAGTAGCTGCGCCTACGTCCGCCTCCTTAGCCTGAGATTGTCACCACCGGCAATCTCGGACTTCTGCCCCGCTCGTGGTGACTGCCTGCCAGTCAACCTTCGCTTGCCGGGGTGAACGATGAAGATACTCGCGACATTTCTTGCACTGACGACCGTACTCGCCTCGGGTACCACCCTCGCCGGCCCCGGCGAGGATACGGTCAACGCCATGAACGCTCGCCTCGCTGACCAGAGAGTGAATTGCGGCGCGCTGTCGATGCCCGCCGTTCTCTGCACCGGAGTCATAGCCAGGGCCACCGACGACCCCAGGTTCTGGGTACCCCAGGAAAAGAACATCACGTCCGGCGCGATCTCCGCCTCGTACCTGCGCAACGATGCCAAGTTCAAGACACTGGTCTTTGGCCGCAACAGAGGCTTCACCCTGTTACCGGTCTTGCTCAACCGGCCAAACAACCAAACTTACGAAGTGCTCTGCGCCTTCCCCAACGATGGCGGCACGGATAACCGCAACGATCGCGGCTGCGGGGATCATGTGCTGAACCCCGAGGTGCAGGACTACTGCGACGTGCTGGGCATCATGACCGGGGATGACTGGAACAAGAGATTCCGTTCCGACAAGGTGCTGTACAGCGAGATCTGTGCCTTCGACATTCGCGACCGTCGCGACGCCCATGCCGGCCCGGCCTTCATGGCCAGTATCGACGCCCGCAACCTGGGCGGCGAGACCCTGTTCGCCGTGCAGAACGAACTGCGCATCGCCACCTGGGGCAACCACCCGCCCTTCCACCCTCCGGTGGAAAGTGTCTTCTACACCACGCCTCCGGTGTCCGACACCTCGGGCCTGGAGGGTGCCCGGGCCGAGCAGATCGAATGGTGGCTGGCAGCCAGGCAGTACCTGCCGTTGGTCAAACTGAACCTGCCGCAGACCATGGCGGCCAATCCGAGCTTTGGCTTCGACACCGCGGATCAAGTGATCCAGCCTGTCAGCGAACCCGACCAGTGCCCGGGCTTCATCAAAAGCTCTGCCTGGAAAACCGAACGCAAAGGCGCCTACTTTGCCACTCAATTGGACAGCCTGCAGGTCGAGCTCAACGATTGCGCGAAAACTATCCCGCCCAGCCAATTGAACAACCTGTTCAATGAGATCGCTGCCCGCCATTACCGGGACGAGAAATGGGGAGACCACCCGGTGCTTACCACCGACGCTACGCAGAACGCGGCGCTGGTGCAGGCAAAGAGCTATCCACGCCCCACCCATATCGTCAGCGGCATGCGCGCTCAATTGGCCTGCCAACTGGCACTGCCGGCAAGACCGGCGATCATCACCCTGGAGCCCAAGCGGCCCGAGGGTACGACCGAAACGTTGAAGAACATGAACTGCAACCTTTAAAAGGAAGCTCCGGCGAAGGAGGCCACCAGGGCCTCCTTCGCGCTTTTGCGCAGGCGCTTGATCAGGCGTTCATGACGCAGGGCCTGGGACTTGTCCGGCCACTGCTCGACGTAGACCAGCGCCACCGCCGGGCTGGTGCTGAAATAGCGGGCACCCTGGCCTTTCTGGTGGGCGGCGAAACGCTTTTCCGGGTTATCGCTGATGCCGCAGTACAGCGAACCATTGGCCGCGCGCACCAGATAGACATACCAGGGCTTATCGGAAATGGCAGGAGCGGCGATATCGTTCACGGTACAAGGCGGGGTCTGATGGCAGAAGCCGACAGCTTACCGCCTCAGCGCCCGCTCTGGAACGCGCGCAGGCCCTTGAGCGCCTGCTGCCCGACCTTGTTGCGCAGGAAGGGCGTCCAGCCCAGCAGCAGCCCCGGAGTGCCCAGCGCCTGGCGGGACCAGCGCCAGAAATCGAAGACATCATGGTGTTCGACGATCAGGCCGTCGCGAATGACGAAGGTGGCGCGAATATCGTTGACCACCACGCGTCCCGTCTGGCTGAACAGGTAGGTCGCTACCCAATGCGCCGAACCGCCGCGCTCGTCGGCGCAGACGTTATCGAAGGTCAGGGAGAAGTCCTTGGCGCGGCTGGTCAGCATGCGCCACATATCGCCAGCATCCTTGCCACGCAAGGTGCCGAAGGCCGGGTCGCTGAAGACAATATCGGGGCTATAGCAAGCGACCATCGCCTCGGCATCCAGGCGCTGGAAGGCCTGGTAGAAACGGTTGATCAGGGCACTGTTGGCATCGCTCATGGCGGGTTCCATCACCGGAAGGATCGAGCGATGCACGATAGTCCGGCTGGCAGCACAAGGCCAGCGCCATCAACCGGACGAATGGCGCGACTTCAGATCCGCTCGCTGCTCACCCGGACATACCGTGCGCGGCCGGCCAGCAACCCGAAGCCGATGGCACCGGTGCCGATTACCGCGAAAATCCAGCCCAGCGCATTCCAGCCACCGGACAGGTCATGCACCAGGCCCACCGCGAACGGTCCGGCCGAGGCCAGGGTGTAACCTACGCCCTGGGCCATGCTCGAAAGATGGGCAGCGACATGGGCGTCCCGGGAACGCAGGACGATCAGGGTCAGGGCCAGGGCGAAGGTGCCACCCTGGCCAATGCCGAGCACCACGGCCCAGCCCCACAACCCGCCGAGCGGCGCGTACAGGCAGCCGAACAGACCGACCAGGGTCAGCAGCATGACGATAACGATCGCCAGGCGCTGGTCCTTGCCGCGGGAGGCAAGCATCGGCGCGGTCAGTGCACTGAGCAATTGCACGATCACCGAGCCGGACAGCACCAGGCCCGCTTCGACAGGGCTCAGGCCCCGGCCGATAAGGATCGACGGCAGCCAGCCGAAGACGATATAGGCCAGCGACGATTGCAACCCCATGTACAGCGTGACCTGCCAGGCCAGGCGGTCGCGCCACAGGCCGCGTACCTGGAACGCGGCATGATGCGCGCCGTGGCCTTGACGGGCCTGTGGCAACCAGATCAAGGCTGCCAGCAGCGCTGGAACCAGCCAGACGCCAAGCCCGAGGCGCCAGTCATCGCCGAAGTGATGCCCCAGCGGCACAGTCGCCCCCGCCGCCAGCGCCGCGCCCAGGCACAGGGCCATGGTGTAGACGCCCATCAGGCTGCCGGCATGGTTCGGAAAATCGCGCTTGACGATGCCGGGCAGGAGAACGCCAATCACCCCGATGCTGGCACCCGCGACGAGGCTGCCGGCGAAGATGCCGAAGCTGCCAAGGGTGCTGCGCAAGGCAATGCCGCCAGCCAGGCACAGCAGCACGCCGAGGATCACCCGCTCGCTGCCGAAACGCCGTGCCAGCAGCGGTGCCAGGGGCGCGAACAGGCCCAGGCACAGCACCGGCAAGGTCGTCAGCAAGCCGGCCTGGGAACCGCTCAGGCCCAGGCTGCGGGACACATCACCGAGAACCGGGGCCATGCTCGACAGCGCCGGACGCAGGTTCAGCGCCACCAGCACCAGGCCGAGCAGGAGCAGCCAGGCGCTGGGTTGCCGGGCAGGCGGCTGCAATTCGGCATCGTCGACTTCGGCGTCGATCAGCAATTCGTCAAGCACCGGCCCGTGGGGCGTCGGCTTGGTGGGAAGGTCTTGGCCCATGGCAGTCTCGAAAGTTCAAGGTTCATTGATCAACGTCCGGCTGAGGGTCTTGGCCCGTTCCGGATCTTGTCGCTCGACGGCGTCGAGGATTTCTACGTGCAGGTCGAATACCGCCTGCTTGCGCGGGGTGTGGCTCATGCTGTGTTCCAGCTTCATCGCCACCACACTGGAGAAATAGCGGTACAGCTCGCTGAGCGCCGGGTTGTGCGCGGCGTCCACCAGGCGCTGGTGGAAGACCAAGTCGCAGCGGATGTAGTCGTCGAGCTCGCCATGGAAATGGTTGCCGCTGTGCTTGAGCGCCTCGTGCAATCCGGCCAGGTCCGCCTCGGTACGACGCAGCGCGGCCAGGCCGATGGCTTCGGCTTCCAGCAGGTGCCGCGCCTCCCTGGCATGTTCCAGGCTGCAGGCCGACAGCGCCTGCACCGCCGACAACGGATCGGAGGCGGTGCGCAGGTAGCTGCCATCGCCCTGGCGGATCTCCACCTGGCCGCTGAAGGCCAGTACGCGCATGGCTTCACGCACGGTGTTGCGGCTGATGCCGAGTTCGGCAGCCAGTTCGGGCTCGGTGGGCAGGCGCTGGCCAACGGCCCAGAAGCCCTGGGTGATGCGCTGGCGCAGTTGTTCGACGGCTTGTTCGACCAGGGAGCGTTTGATAAGCATTGGGCTATTACATCCAATCATCGGATGAATTCAGGGAGGGCAAGGGTAACGGGTTGTTTCAGGTAAATGCAAACATCCGGGGGATTTGTGGTGAACTTCAGGGCCTCATCGCCGGCAACGCCGGCTCCCACAGGTGGGAGCCGGCGTTGCCGGCGATGGGATTTCAGGTCATTCCAGGGCGTCGAGCAACGCCTGGTTCTGCTCTTCGGTACCGATGCTGATACGCAGGAACTGGTCGATCCGCGGCAGCTTGAAGTGCCGCACGATCACGCCCTGCTCACGCAGCGCCGCAGCGATACCGGCAGCATCTTTCTGCGGGTGACGGGCGAAGATGAAGTTGGCCGCCGACGGCAGCACCTCAAAGCCACGCGCGGTCAACTCGGCCACCAGCTTCTCGCGACTGGCGATGACCTTGTTGCATGTCTCTTCGAAATACCCGCGGTCCTCGAACGCCGCAGTGGCGCCGACGATGGCGATACGGTCGAGCGGATAGGAGTTGAAGCTGTTCTTGATCCGCTCCAGCGCCTCGATCAGGTCCGGGTGCCCGACTGCCAGGCCAACCCTGAGCCCTGCCAGCGAGCGCGACTTGGACAGGGTCTGGGTCACCAGCAGGTTCGGGTAGCGGTCCACCAGGCTGATCGCGGTCTGCCCGCCGAAATCGATATAGGCCTCATCCACCACCACCACCGACTCGGTGTTGAGCTTGAGCAGTTGCTCGATGGCGTCCAGGGCCAGCAGGCAACCGGTCGGCGCGTTCGGGTTGGGGAAGATGATCCCGGCGTTCGGCTGGCTGTAGTCTTCGACGCGAATCTGGAACTGCGCGTCCAGCGCCACCGGTGCCGACTTTATGCCATACAGGCCGCAGTACACCGGATAGAAGCTGTAGCTGATGTCCGGGAACAGCAACGGCGCGTCGTGCTGGAACAGGCCGTGGAAGATGTGCGCCAACACTTCGTCCGAGCCGTTGCCGAGAAACACCTGGTTGGGCTGCACGCCGTAATAGCGAGCGACGGCCTGCTTGAGCAGGTCGCTGTTCGGGTCCGGGTACAGGCGCAGGTTCTCGCCCAGTTCGCCGCGCATGGCTTCCAGCGCTTTCGGCGAAGGGCCATACGGGTTTTCGTTGGTGTTGAGCTTGACCAGCTTGGTCAACTTCGGCTGTTCGCCCGGTACGTAGGGCACCAGGTTCTTGACGAAGGGGCTCCAGAATTTGCTCATGTTCAGTTGCCCTCTTTATCGGCAAGGATGCGGTATTCGGCACTGCGCGCGTGGGCGCTGAGGGACTCGCCGCGGGCCAGGACCGATGCGGTCCTGCCCAGTTCGGAAGCCCCCTGTTCGGAGCAGAAGATGATCGACGAACGCTTCTGGAAGTCGTAGACCCCCAGCGGCGAGGAGAACCGTGCGGTACCGGAGGTCGGCAGCACGTGGTTCGGGCCGGCGCAGTAGTCGCCCAGGGCTTCGCTGGTGTGGCGGCCCATGAAGATCGCACCGGCATGACGGATCTTCGGCAGCCAGGCCTGTGGATCGGCGACCGACAGCTCCAGGTGCTCCGGCGCGATGCGGTTGGCCACTTCGATGGCCTGCTCCATGTCGCGAACCTGGATCAGTGCGCCACGCCCCTCCATGGAGGTGCGGATGATCCCGGCACGGTCCATGGTTGGCAGCAGCTTGTCGATGCTGGCGGCGACACGCTCGAGGAAATCGGCGTCGGGGCTGACCAGGATCGACTGGGCGTCCTCATCGTGTTCGGCCTGGGAGAACAGGTCCATGGCGATCCAGTCCGGGTCGGTCTGGCCATCACAGACCACGAGGATTTCCGACGGGCCGGCGATCATGTCGATACCGACCTGGCCGAACACATGGCGCTTGGCAGTGGCGACATAGATGTTGCCCGGACCGACCACCTTGTCCACCTGCGGGACGCTCTCGGTGCCATACGCCAGGGCCGCGACGGCCTGGGCACCGCCAATGGTGAAGACGCGATCGACACCGGCGATGCAGGCCGCGGCAAGGACCAGTTCATTGACCTCGCCGCGCGGGGTCGGCACCACCATCACCACCTCGCTGACCCCGGCGACCTTGGCCGGAATGGCGTTCATCAGCACGGAGGACGGATACGACGCCTTGCCGCCCGGCACGTAAAGGCCGGCACGATCCAGCGGGGTGACCTTCTGGCCGAGGACGGTGCCGTCGGCCTCGGTGTAGCTCCAGGAATCCTGCTTCTGCCGCTCGTGGTACAGGCGCACACGCTCGGCAGCCTTTTCCAGGGCCTGGCGCTGCTCCGCGGTGATGCGGGTCAGGGCCAGTTCCAGGCGTTCGCGGCCGAGGATCAGGTCATCGATGGATTTGGCGTCGACGCCATCGAAACGCTGGGTGAACTCCACCAGCGCTGCGTCGCCGCGCTCGCGCACGGCCTGGATGATGTCGAGGACCCGCTGGTTCACCGCGTCATCGGACACGCTTTCCCAGCTCAGCAGATGATCCAGATGTCGGGCGAAATCCGGGTCAGCGGCATTGAGTCGGCGAATTGCGGTGGACGTGGTCATAGCTAAGGCCTCGGTTATTTGGCGAATGCTCAGGCGCCCTGAAGCTACCAGACCATCCGCGCGGGCACCCGAGAAAATTGGCTATGACGCGGATAGACGGGCGCGGCTAAAAGCCGCGCGCATGGTCAGCCGCGGTGTCGCGACTCCACGGCCTGGCGCAGGGTGTCGATCAGGCTCTGGATACGGGCGTGCTGCATCTTCATCGATGCCTTGTTGACCACCAGGCGGGAGCTGATGGTCGCGATGAGTTCCTGGGGCTCAAGACCGTTGGCCCGCAGGGTGTTGCCGGTATCGACGACGTCGATGATCTTGTCGGCGAGGTTGACCAGCGGCGCCAGCTCCATCGAGCCGTAGAGCTTGATGATATCGACCTGGCGGCCCTGCTCGGCGTAGTAGCGCTTGGCAACATTGACGAACTTGGTGGCGACGCGCAGGCGGCCCTTGGGCTCCGGGGCGCCGATGGCACCGGCGGTCATCAGCTTGCAGCGGGCGATGTTCAGGTCCAGCGGCTCGTACATGCCCTGGCCGCCGTATTCCATCAGCACGTCCTTGCCAGCCACACCCAGATCGGCGGCACCATGCTCGACATAGGTCGGCACGTCGGTGGCCCGCACGATCAGCAGGCGCACGTCGTCCTGGGTCGTGGGGATGATCAGTTTGCGGCTCTTGTCCGGATTCTCGGTGGGCACGATGCCCGCTTCCGCCAGCAGCGGCAGGGTATCGTCGAGAATGCGGCCCTTGGACAGCGCGATGGTCAACATGAAACGTCGGTCCTTATGCGGCTTGAAGCCGCCGGCCCTGTACGAGCAACCGGCGGCGATCAGTTCGGTACGGCAGTGTCGGCGCGTCCCTGCGCCTGGTGCAGGCTAGCCCGGTACGCGACGGATCTTCGCGCCAAGCATCTGCAGTTTTTCCTCGATGCATTCGTAGCCGCGATCTATGTGGTAGATGCGGTCGATCAGGGTGTCGCCCTCGGCAACCAGTGCCGACAATACCAGGCTGGCAGAGGCCCGCAGGTCGGTGGCCATGACCGGGGCGCCTTTCAGGGCCTTGGTCCCGGTGACGATGGCAGTGTTGCCCTCGACCTGGATCTGCGCGCCCATGCGGTGCATTTCGTAGACGTGCATGAAGCGGTTTTCGAAGATCGTCTCGATCACCGCGCCAGTGCCTTCGGCAATCGCGTTGAGGGAAATGAACTGCGCCTGCATGTCGGTCGGGAACGCCGGGTACGGTGCGGTACGCAGGTTGACGGCCTTGGGCCGCTTGCCGTGCATGTCCAGTTCGATCCAGTCTTCGCCGGTGGTGATTTCCGCGCCGGCTTCCTTGAGCTTCTCGAGGACGGCTTCGAGGATGGTCGGATCGGTGTCCTTGACCTTGACGCGACCACCGGTGACGGCAGCGGCGACCAGGTAGGTGCCGGTCTCGATACGGTCGGGCATGACGCGGTAGGTCGCCGAACCCAGGCGCTCGACGCCATCGATGGTGATGGTGTCGGTACCGGCACCCTGGATCTTCGCGCCCATGGCGATCAGGAAGTTGGCCAGGTCGACCACCTCCGGCTCGCGCGCGGCGTTCTGCAGGACACTGCGGCCCCTGGCCAGGGCAGCGGCCATCATGATGTTCTCGGTACCGGTCACGCTGACGGTATCGAAGAAGAAGTGAGCACCGCGCAGGCCGCCTTCAGGCGCCTTGGCCTTGATATAGCCACCTTCCACTTCGATCTTCGCGCCCATGGCCTCGAGGCCGCGGATGTGCAGGTCGACCGGACGCGAACCGATGGCGCAACCACCCGGCAGGGCCACTTCGGCCTCGCCGAAACGGGCGACCATCGGGCCCAGCACCAGGATCGAGGCGCGCATGGTCTTGACCAGCTCGTACGGCGCGACCAGGGTCTTGATGGTGCGTGGATCGATCTCCACCGAGAGTTTCTCGTCGATCACCGGCTCGATGCCCATGCGCCCGAACAGCTCGATCATGGTGGTGATGTCGTGCAGGTGCGGCAGGTTGCCAACGGTGACCGGGCCATCGCACAGCAAAGTGGCCGACAGAATCGGCAGGGCCGCGTTCTTCGCGCCGGAGATGCGGATCTCGCCGTCGAGACGAGCGCCGCCAGTAATAATCAGTTTGTCCATTTGAACTCTCGCCGCCACAGGTGGCTCAGGTGCGCTCAGCCCAGGCTGCGCTGCTGAAAAATTTCATGGTGACCGCGTGGATGCGGCCATCGGTGATCCACGGATTAAGGTGAGCGTAGATCTGCTGCTGACGCTTGACCGGGCTCAGGGCCGCGATTTCGTCGCTGATCACGTTCAACTGGAAGTTGCAGCCTTCGCCTTCAACTTCGACCCGGGTTCCCGGCAACTTTTCTTCAAGGAAGTTCTTAACTTCTACGGCCTGCATGCTCAACCTCAATCGGCGCCCTGTGCGCGCGGGTCGGCCATCATACAAAAAAGCCCCTCGCCTGCGAACCCCGTTGACGAGGACTCTGACAGAGGGGCTTCGTTTCGCTTACTCGATCACTGCAATGCCAGGATGTCGTCCAGGCCATAGACCTCGGCGATTTCCCGCATGCCGTGGGGCATGCCACGGACTGCGCAGTGTTTTCCGGCGGCCTGGGCGTCACGGATAAAGCCCAGCAGCAAGGACAGGCCGACGCTGCTGGACTGCTGCACCGCAGTGCAATCGAGCACCAGCGCCTCGGCCTTGCTCGACGCAATCAGCGCGGCGCCCTGCTTGCGCAGATCCGGACCGGAGCGATAGTCGAGAATGCCGGCCAGGCTCAACACATCCGGCTCGGCCAACTGCACGCTGCCAAGGCTCATTGCGCCTGCTTCTCCGCCGCATCCTCGGTGACCGCCTTGGCCTTGGCGACTTCGCCGGCCCAGTTGTCGATGGTCTTGTCGAGGTCGTTGCCGTTGCGCTGCATGGCGTCGGCGAACTGGTCACGGAACAGCTTGCCGATGTTGATGCCGTTGACGATCACGTTGCGCACCTTCCACTCGCCGTTGAGCTTCTGCAAGGTGTACTGCACCGGATAGACAGCACCATTGGTGCCGGTGACCTTCATGCCGACGCTGGCGCGATCGCCGTCCTCGGCCTTGGCCGGATCCACCACGATACCCTGGTTGTTGTACTCCAGCAGGGCGTTGCCATAGAACTGCATCAGGCTGCGCTTGAAGTTTTCCTGGAAGCGCTGCATCTGCGCCGGGCTGGCCTGGCGCGAGTACTTCACGGTCATGATGCTCTTCGAGATGCCGTCGGCATCCACGACCGGGCCGAGGATGTTGTTCAGCGCATCGTAGAACTGGCCAGGATTGGCCTTGTACTGCTCCTTGTTGGCCTTGAGGTCGTTGAGCAGCTGGGTGGTGGTGCCCTGAATCACGTCATGGGCCGATTGACCCGGTGCCGCCAGTGCCAGCATGGGCAGGGCCGCCAGCAACACCAGCAGGCCGCGTCGCAGGATGGAAATCATGGAAACTCCTTATTTAGCTTCTTTGCCTACGGTATTGAGCAGGAACTTGCCAATCAGATCTTCCAGGACCAGCGCCGACTGCGTGTCATGGATCACGCCGCCATCCTTGAGCACGGAATCTTCCCCGCCGACGCTGATGCCGATGTACTTCTCGCCGAGCAACCCGGCGGTCAGGATCGATGCAGTGGAGTCGACCGGGAGGTTGTCCACGCTCTTGTCCAGTTGCAGGGTCACCCGACCGGTATAGGTATCGCGGTCCAGATCGATGGCCGTGACCTTGCCGATGGTCACACCGGCCATGGTCACTTTTGCTCTGACCGTCAAACCGGCGATATTGTCGAAATTCGCATAAAGTTTATAGGTATCGCTGCCAGGGCTGGCGGACAGGCCACTGACACGCAGGGCCAGCAGGATCAGCGCCAGGATCCCGGCCAGAAGGAACAGGCCGACACCGATTTCCAGGGTGCGGTTTTGCATCAGAAATCTCCAAACATCAGGGCGGTCAGAATAAAGTCCAGGCCAAGGACTGCCAGCGAGGCATAGACCACGGTTCTGGTGGTGGCCCGACTGATCCCCTCTGAGGTGGGCTCGCAGTCATAGCCTTGAAAAACGGCAATCCAGGTGACGACGAAGGCAAACACAACGCTCTTGATCACGCCGTTGAGCACGTCATCGGTAAACGACACGCTGTTCTGCATGTTCGCCCAGAATGAGCCTTCATAGACCCCCAGCCAGTCCACCGCGACCCACGAGCCGCCCCAGATGCCCACCACGCTGAAGATCATCGCCAGCAGCGGCAGGGAAATGAAGCCAGCCCACAGGCGCGGGGCGACGATGTACTTGAGCGGGTCGACACCGATCATTTCCAGGCTGGAAAGCTGCTCGGTGGACTTCATGTTGCCGATCTCGGCGGTCAGCGCGGAACCGGCACGCCCCGCGAACAGCAGCGCGGTGACTACCGGCCCCAGTTCGCGCAGCAGGGTCAGGGCGACCATCTGCCCCACCGCCTGCTCCGAACCGTACTTGGTCAGGATGCTGAACCCCTGCAGGGCCAGGACCATGCCGATGAACATGCCGGATACGACGATGATCGCCAGCGACAGCACGCCTACCGAATAGAGCTGGCGCACCAGCAGCTGGAAGCCGCCACCGATACCGCCGCGCCCGACCAGCGCGTGCAACAGGAACAGGCAGGAGCGCCCCATGACCGCGACCACGTCGATGGCCGAACGGCCGAAACGGCGGATACGTTCAAGCAAGGATTTTCTGCGCATCTAACGCTTCCCCAACAGATCGGCGCGGTAGTCTGGCGCAGGAAAATGGAAAGGCACCGGTCCGTCCGGGTCGCCCTTCATGAATTGTCGGATGCGCGGGTTGTCCGAGTCCATCAGCTCTGCCGGGGTACCCTGGCCAAGCACCTGGCCGTCGCCCACCACATAAATGTAGTCGGCGATGCTGGCGGTTTCCGCCAGGTCATGGGAAACCACGATGCTGGTGATGCCAAGCGCATCGTTGAGCAGGCGGATCAGGCGTACCAGGACGCCCATGGCGATCGGGTCCTGACCGACGAAAGGCTCGTCGTACATGAGGATCTGCGGATCCAGGGCGATCGCCCGGGCCAGCGCCACGCGGCGCTTCATGCCACCGGAGAGCTCGTCGGGCATCAGTTCGATGGCGCCGCGCAGGCCGACGGCCTGCAGCTTCATCAGAACGATGTCGCGAATCATCTCTTCGGAAAGGCGGGTGTGGACGCGCAACGGAAACGCGACGTTCTCGAACACGTCGAGGTCGGTGAACAGCGCGCCGCTCTGGAAGAGCACGCCCATCTGCTTGCGCGCGTCGAACAGATCGCTGCGCGACAGGGTCGGCAGGTTCTGCCCGGCCACCCACACTTCACCGCTGGCCGGTCGCAGCTGGGCGCCCATCAGGCGCAGCAGCGTGGTCTTGCCACAGCCGGAAGGCCCCATGATGCCGGTGACCTTGCCCTTGGGAATGCGTATGTCGACATTATTGAAGATGCTGCGCGAGCCGCGCTTGAAGGTCACGCCCTTCAACTCGACCGCGTAGGCGTTATCAACGCTCATCTAGACTCCTTGCGATGCAGCCTTGAGCTCAGACGCACGGCCCCTTCGTGGAGACACGCAATAATCGAGCAGGCCGAACTGGTGGCGAACTATAGCACCGCTGGCAAGGCCTTCCCAAGGCCATCGCGCTGCCTGTTCAGGCCCGGTACAGGCATTTTCGTGCCATCGCCAAAGGGAACCGCGATGGCACAAATCGCTCCAACGGACAGCCTGCGACCAATCCGCAGGTGAGGCTTTCGCGCATTACCGCTATAATCGCGCCCCTTTCATCAGGCAACCCGATTTCCGACATGAGCCAATCCACCGACCTGATCCAATCCGCGCAGCGCACCATCCGCCTCGAGATCGAGGCGGTGCAGGGTTTGCTCGCCCATATCGACGCCGATTTCGTCAAGGCGTGCGAACTGATCCTGGGCAGCAAGGGCCGCGTTGTCGTGGTGGGCATGGGCAAATCCGGGCATATCGGCAACAAGATTGCCGCAACGCTCGCCAGCACCGGGACCCCGGCGTTCTTCGTCCATCCTGCCGAGGCCAGCCACGGTGACATGGGCATGATCACCCGGGACGACATCATCCTGGCACTGTCCAACTCCGGCTCCACCGCCGAAATCGTCACCCTGCTGCCGTTGATCAAGCGCCTCGGCATCAAGCTCGTCAGCCTGACCGGCAACCCCGACTCGCCTCTGGCCAAGGCCGCCGAGGTCAACCTCGATGCCAGGGTCGCCCAGGAAGCCTGCCCGCTGAACCTGGCACCGACCTCCTCGACCACCGCTGCCCTGGTGCTGGGCGACGCCCTGGCCATCGCCCTGCTCGAGGCACGCGGCTTCACCGCCGAAGACTTCGCCTTCTCCCACCCCGGTGGCGCTTTGGGTCGCCGATTGCTGCTCAAGGTCGAGAACGTGATGCATGCTGGCGACGAGCTGCCACAGGTCAACCGCGGTACCCTGCTCAAGGACGCCCTGCTGGAAATGTCGCGCAAGGGCCTGGGCATGACCGTGGTGGTCGAGGCCGACGGCAGCCTGGCCGGGATCTTCACCGACGGCGACCTGCGCCGCAGCCTTGACCGCAACATCGATGTGCACAAGACCCTGATCGAAGAGGTCATGACCGTCCACGGCAAGACCGCCCGCGCCGAAATGCTCGCCGCCGAGGCCCTGAAGATCATGGAAGACCACAAGATCAGCGCGCTGGTCGTCGTCGACAAGACCGACCGTCCGGTCGGGGCATTGAACATGCACGACCTGCTGCGCGCCGGAGTGATGTGATGAATACCCTGTTGCAACGCGGCAAAGCCATCAAGCTGGCGGTTTTCGATGTGGATGGCGTGCTCACCGACGGCCGCCTGTACTTCCTCGAGGACGGCAGCGAGTTCAAGACTTTCAACACCCTCGACGGGCAAGGCATCAAGATGCTGATGAACTCGGGCGTGACCACCGCGATCATCAGCGGTCGCAAGACGCCCGTGGTCGAGCGCCGGGCGAAGAACCTCGGCATCCCGCACCTGTACCAGGGCCGCGAGGACAAGCTGGTGGTGCTGGACGAGCTTCTCGCCCAGCTCGGCCTAAGCTATGAAGAGGTCGCCTACCTGGGCGACGACCTGCCAGACCTGCCGGTGATTCGCCGGGTCGGCCTCGGCATGGCGGTGGCCAACGCGGCAGCGTTCGTCCGCCAGCACGCCCACGGCGTGACCCAGGCCCGCGGCGGTGAAGGTGCAGCCCGCGAATTCTGCGAGCTGATCCTGCAAGCCCAGGGCAACCTTGAAGCGGCAAACGCCCACTACCTGTAGAGCACGCCATGTTCAGCAAGAAGATTCGCAACATCGCGCTGTTCGGCGTGATTGCCCTGGTGTTCGGGGCGATCGGCTACTGGAACATCGTGCCCGAGCGCTTCCTTGACCAGCCAGCGGCCCAGGTCGACGAAAGCGCCATCGACTACTATGCGATCAATGCCCACAGTGTGCAGTTCCTGCCTGATGGCAAGCTGCAATACGAAATGACCGCGGACAAGGTCGAGCACCTCAAGGCCAGCGAAGTCACCCTGCTGACCAAGCCCGATCTGCAGATGTACCGCGGAACCACCTTCCCCTGGCACGTGCAGAGCGAGCGCGGCGAGGTCAACCCCGACGGAACCGAGGTGGAACTGATCGATTCGGTACGGGTAGCCCGCACCGACGAGAAGGATCGCACCACCATCATCACTTCCAGCCGCATGACGGTATTCCCGCAGAAGCAATATGCGCAAACCGAGCAAGACGTTAGAATCGACGGCGCCGGTGGCGTGACTACGGGCAAGGGAATGAAAGCGTATTTGAAAGACGGCAGGATGGACCTGCTGTCCAACGTAAGAGGACAGTATGAGGCTCGTTAAAACCCTCCCCTATTTGCTCAGCCTGAGCGCGGCACTGGGAAGCGCGAGCGCCTGGGCCCTGCCGAATGATCGCGAACAGCCCGTCCGCATCCAGGCCGACAGCGCCCAGATGGATGACAAGAACAAGGTCGCGACCTACACCGGCGACGTCATCATCACCCAGGGCTCGATGATGATCAAAGGCCATACGGTCACCGTCACCCTGAACCAGGCCGGCGATATCGACACCGCGACCTCGGTGGGCAACCTGGCCTACTTCGAGCAGCAGCAGGACGCCTCCAAGCCGGACAAGATGCAGGGTTACGCCAAGCAGATCCAGTACCAGGCGGGCAAGGACCTGATCGTCCTTACCGACCAGGCCAAGGTGATCAACGCCGGCAACACCACCGAGGGCGAGAAGATCGTCTACAACTCCAAGACCCAGGTCGCCACGGCCGGTCGCGGCGGCAAGGACATCAAGACCCCGCGCAATCGCATCGACATGGTGATCCAGCCGAAGAAGAAGGGCGAGTAATGGCGACCCTCAAAGCCCAGCACCTGGCCAAGAGCTACAAGAGCCGGCAAGTCGTGCGCGATGTCAGCCTGTCGATCGACAGCGGGCAGATCGTCGGCCTGCTCGGCCCGAACGGCGCCGGCAAGACCACCTGCTTCTACATGATCGTCGGCCTGGTCCAGGCCGACCAGGGCCGCGTGCTGATCGACGACCTGGACGTCAGCCACCAGCCCATGCACGGTCGCGCCCGCGCCGGCATCGGCTACCTGCCCCAGGAAGCCTCGATCTTCCGCAAGCTGTCGGTGGCCAACAACATCATGGCGATCCTGGAAACCCGCAAGGACCTCGATAGCGACGGCCGGCGCAAGGAGCTGGAAAGCCTGCTGCAGGAATTCCACATCAGCCATATTCGCGACAACCTCGGCATGAGCCTGTCCGGCGGTGAACGCCGCCGGGTGGAAATCGCCCGCGCCCTGGCCACCGCACCGAAGTTCATCCTGCTCGACGAACCCTTCGCCGGGGTGGACCCGATTTCGGTCGGCGACATCAAGCAGATCATCCATCACCTCAAGGCCAAGGGTATCGGTGTACTGATCACCGACCACAACGTCCGCGAGACCCTGGACATCTGCGAAACCGCGTACATCGTCAACGACGGCCAGCTGATCGCCGAGGGCGACGCGCAGACCATCCTCGCCAACCAGTTGGTGAAAGAGGTGTACCTCGGCCACGAGTTCCGGCTGTAGGTCGACATATCGGAGTGACCCGAGCGCTGGCATTGAGCCATTATTCCAGGCTTAATTGTTACAGCGCTCTAGGCAAACGCTACAATTTCAGGCATATAACTTGCTTAAAATTGGCGCCCAGCGCCCGTGTCGTAGATGGCGCATGCGCGCCGGCGAATAAGGTGTAAAGCCCCAGCCATGAAACCATCGCTCGTCCTAAGAATGGGCCAGCAACTGACGATGACCCCGCAGTTGCAACAGGCCATCCGTCTGCTCCAGCTCTCAACGCTGGACCTGCAGCAGGAAATCCAGGAAGCCCTGGAGTCCAATCCGATGCTCGAACGCCAGGAAGACGGCGACGACTTCGACAACAGCGACCCCATGGCCGACAACGCCGAGAGCAAGCCCGTCGCGGAGTCTCAGGAGAGCAGCTTCGAACAGTCCGCATCCACTGCGGAGAACCTCGAAGAAGGCGAATGGAACGAGCGCATCCCCAACGAACTGCCTGTCGATACCGCCTGGGAAGACATCTACCAGACCAGTGCCAGCAGCCTGCCCAGCAACGATGACGACGAGTGGGACTTCACTACCCGCACCTCGGCCGGCGAAAGCCTGCAAAGCCACCTGCTCTGGCAGCTCAACCTGGCACCGATGTCGGACACCGACCGCCTGATCGCCGTCACCCTGATCGACTGCATCAACAACCAGGGCTACCTCGACGAGACCCTGGAGGAAATCTGCGACTCCTTCGACCCTGAGCTGGATATCGAGCTGGACGAAGTCGAAGCCGTCCTGCACCGCATCCAGCAGTTCGAGCCTGCGGGCATCGGTGCGCGCAACCTGGGCGAGTGCCTGTTGCTGCAACTGCGCCAGCTGCCCGCCAGCACGCCGTGGATGAACGAAGCCCAGCGCCTGGTCAGCGACTACATTGACCTGCTCGGCAGCCGCGACTACAGCCAGCTCATGCGCCGCATGAAGCTCAAGGAAGACGAGCTGCGCCAGGTCATCGAGCTGGTGCAGAGCCTGAATCCGCGCCCCGGCTCGCAGATCGAGTCCAGCGAGCCGGAATACGTGGTGCCCGATGTCATCGTGCGCAAGGACAACGAACGCTGGCTGGTCGAACTGAACCAGGAAGCGGTGCCGCGCCTGCGGGTCAACCCGCAATATGCCGGCTTCGTCCGCCGCGCAGACACCAGCGCCGACAACACCTTCATGCGCAACCAGTTGCAGGAGGCGCGCTGGTTCATCAAGAGCCTGCAGAGCCGCAACGAGACCCTGATGAAGGTAGCGACCCAGATCGTCGAGCATCAGCGCGGCTTCCTCGACCATGGCGACGAGGCCATGAAGCCGCTGGTGCTGCATGACATCGCCGAGGCGGTGGGCATGCACGAGTCGACCATTTCCCGCGTCACCACGCAGAAATACATGCACACCCCTCGCGGCATCTACGAGCTGAAGTACTTCTTCTCCAGCCACGTCAGTACCTCCGAAGGGGGTGAATGCTCCTCCACCGCCATCCGCGCGATCATCAAGAAACTGGTTGCTGCGGAAAATCAGAAAAAGCCATTGAGTGACAGCAAGATCGCTGGTTTACTGGAGGCACAAGGCATCCAGGTAGCCCGTCGCACCGTCGCCAAGTACCGCGAATCCCTTGGCATTGCGCCATCGAGCGAACGCAAGCGATTGATGTGACATTTCCTGAGATGTGCCATCGCAATTCAGTGGCAGGCGCAACACCTGCCTCTTTATGCACGGCAATAAAGGAGAAGCAGTATGCAAGTCAACATCAGTGGACAACATGTAGAAGTTACTCCACCGCTTCGTGACTATGTCGAGCAGAAGCTCAAGCGCCTGGAGGGTCATTACGACCGCATCACCAACGTTCAGGTCATCATGAAGGTCGAGAAAATCCAGCAGAAAGTGGAAGCGACCTTGCAGATCCCTGGTGGCGAGGTGGTAGCGAACGCAGAGCACGAAGACATGTATGCCGCAATCGACCTCCTGACCGACAAGCTCGACCGCCAACTGAAAAAACACAAGGAAAAACAGCAAAGCCTGCTGCAAGGCGCAGCGGCCCGCTGATCCCACTCATCCATGATCCGACTTGAATCCATCCTGACCCCCGGCCGTTCCCTGGTGAACGTGCCGGGAGGCAGTAAAAAGCGCGTACTTGAACAGATCGCCAACCTGATCGGGACGGACGTTCCCGGACTGGACCGACAGGAAGTGTTCGAAAGCCTGATTGCCCGCGAGAAACTGGGCTCCACGGGCTTCGGCAACGGGATCGCGATTCCTCACTGCCGGCTCAAGGGCTGCGCCAGTCCGGTCAGTGCCTTGCTGCACCTGGATGCCCCCATCGATTTCGACGCCATCGACGGCGCCCCGGTAGACCTGCTGTTCGTCCTGCTGGTCCCGGAAGCCGCCACCGATGCGCACCTGGAGCTGCTGCGCCAGATTGCCAGCATGCTTGATCGCAAGGAAATTCGTGACAGGCTGCGCGCCGCCGACAGCAGCACCGCCCTGTACCAGGTTGTCCTGGACGGGCAGAACGAGTCCTGAGCATGCGCCTGGTCATCGTCAGCGGCCGTTCCGGATCGGGCAAGAGCACCGCCCTCGATGTCCTGGAAGACAACGGCTTCTACTGCATCGACAACCTCCCCGCCGGCCTGCTGCCGCAGTTGGCGGAAAGCGCGCTGATCAACACCGAATTGCTGCAGCCGCGGGTTGCGGTATCGATCGATGCTCGCAACCTGCCCAGCCACCTTACACGCTTCCCCGAATTGCTGGAGGAAGCGAGATCCAGGCATATCCAATGCGATGTGCTTTACTTGGACGCCGATGAAGACACCCTGCTCAAGCGCTTCTCCGAAACCCGGCGGCGTCATCCGCTGACCAACCAGGACCGTTCGCTCGCCGAAGCGATACGGGTCGAAAGCGAACTGCTGGGCCCCATCGCCGACCTGGCGGACCTGAAGATCGATACCACCAACCTGAACCTCTATCAGTTGCGTGACTCGATCAAATTGCGCCTGTTGAACCAGCCCGAGCCCGGTACCGCCTTCCTGATCGAGTCCTTCGGATTCAAACGCGGCATGCCGGTGGATGCCGATGTGGTGTTCGACGTGCGCTGCCTGCCGAACCCGTACTGGAAACCGGAACTGCGCGAGCACTCCGGCCAGGACCAGCCCGTCATCGATTACCTCGCGGCACAACCGGATGTGGAAGAGATGTTCCAGGACATATCGTCCTACCTGCTGAAATGGTTGCCACGCTTCGCCGCCAGCAACCGCGCCTACGTCACCGTTGCCATCGGCTGCACCGGCGGTCACCATCGCTCGGTCTACCTGACCGAACGCCTGGGCCAGTTGCTGCAACCCATATTGAAGAACGTCCAGGTCCGCCACCGCGACCTCTAGTCCACAGGATCCCACCCGCGATGCCCGCCATTGAAATCGAGATCATCAACAAGCTGGGGCTGCATGCCCGTGCTGCCGCCAAATTCGTCGGCGTGGCCGGCAAGTTTCCCTGCACGGTCAAGGTTGGGCGCGCGCCGGACAAGCTGGTGGACGGCAAGAGCATCATGGCGGTGATGATGCTGGCGGCGGGCAAGGGCACCACGGTGCACCTGTCTGCGGAAGGGGAACAGGACAATGAAGCGATCCAGGCGCTGGTGGAATTGATCAACAATCGTTTTGATGAGGGTGAGTGAAGTCGCCACCCAGCCACGAAAAGCCCGCCATTTGGCGGGCTTTTTCATTCGGGGCTGATGGTTTCGGGACTGCTCGCAGTCCATCGCAGGCAAGCCAGCTCCTGCAGGGCATTCAAAAGCACGACGCGGACACCTGTGGGAGCTGGCTTGCCAGCGATTGGCCAGATCTGACAACAGTGCTGTAATTGCCGGCCTTATCGCAGCCTTTATCAAGACAGCGCGGTATCCATCACCATCATCAGGCAGAACCCGACGCACAGCCCCAGGCTGGCCAACCGATGGTGCCCGTTGGCCCGCGATTCGGGAATGATTTCCTGGGTGACCACCAGCAACATCGCCCCGGCCGCAAAGGCCAGCCCCAGCGGCAACAGCAGCTCGGCCACATTGACCAACCAGGCACACACCAATGCCGCCGCAGGCTCCACCAATCCGGACGCCGCGCCGATCAGGAACGCCTTGAAGCGCGCCATCCCGGCGCCGGCCAGCACCAGCGCGATCACCAACCCTTCCGGTACGTCCTGCAAGGCGATGCCCATCGCCAGGCTGTCCGCGTCCGGCATGCCACCGCCGGCAGACACACCGATGGCCATGCCTTCCGGAATGTTGTGGGCAATGATGGCGATGACGAAGATCCAGATCCGCGCCGGTATCACCGGCTGGGTTCCGCAAGCCACCAGCGCCTCGGGCGAAGCGCTGGAGACCTGGCGATCCACCAGGTACAGGCACAACGCGCCGGACAACAGGCCGAAGCTGACCAGACCACCCGCGCCCCACTTGCCGAAGCCCACCGCCTGGGCGGCATCCAGCCCCGGGATGATCAGCGAGAACGCCGTCGCCGCCAGCATGACGCCAGCACCAAAGCCCAACAGGGTGTCCGCCAGCGCCACCGGCATGCTGCGGATCACCAGCACCGGTACCGCACCGAGCGCGGTACCAAGCGCACAAAGCGCCCCGCCCTCCAGTGCCCGCATCATCCGTGGCTCCAGGTCGAGCCAGGCGATCCCCTGGGCCACCAGCAAGGCCGTGCCCACCAGCAGCAACAGGGTGCCCAGCGCCAGGCGGAACAAACGCACGCTGCTTACGGACAAGACATCCGAGCGCATTCGCTTGTCACTCACGCCACGGCGGCAAGGTAGCGCCGCTCGACTTCGGCCCAGTCGACCACGTTGTAGAACGCGTTGATATATTCCGGGCGGCGGTTCTGGTACAGCAGGTAGTAGGCGTGCTCCCAGACGTCCAGGCCAAGGATCGGCGTGTTGCCGTGCATCAGCGGGCTGTCCTGGTTGCCGCTGCTTTCCACCACTACGCGCTTCTCCGGAGTAACGCTCAGCCAGGCCCAGCCGCTGCCGAAGCGGGTCAGGGCGGCCTTGGTGAAGGCGTCCTTGAAGGCTTCGAAACCGCCCAGTTGCTCGTCGATGGCCTTGGCTACCGCGCCGTGAGGCACGCCACCGCCGTTCGGCGACATGACGGTCCAGAACAGGGTGTGGTTGGCGTGGCCGCCGCCCTGGTTGATGACCGCGGCCTGGAGGCCCTGCGGCAGCTGCTTGACCGCCGCCACCAGCTTCTCCACCGGCCATTCGGCCCATTCGGTGCCATCGAGGGCGGCATTGAGGTTGTTGATGTAGGTCTGGTGATGCTTGGTGTGGTGGATCTGCATGGTCTGGGTATCGATATGCGGCTCCAGCGCGTCGTAGGCGTAGGGCAATGCAGGCAAGGCGTGTGGCATCAGTGGATTCCTTGTCGGATGGCTTGGGAAATCACGCGGTCGCGACCGGCCAGCACACCGGGCTGTGGCTCCTGCCGGTACAGCAGGCGCTCGGTACGCGGGTATTGGCCGTACTCGCTGATGAAGCTCAGCAGTTCGGTGTAGGTCTTGCCGCTGTGGCGCAAGGCCGCCTGGCGCAATGGCTCGGGCAAGCGCGGATCCTGGCTGGCCGCGAGCAGGCGTTGATGAATCGCGCAGAGATACTCGGCGCTTTCCTGGGGCTGCTTCAGGCGCAGATGAAGGTCCGCCAGGTTGTGATGGGATATCACGCAGGCGGCGACCGCTTCGTCGGCGTCCTGCCAGCGCTCGAACAGCACCTGGGCCAAGGCCAGGGCCTGCAGGTACAGCTCACGGGCATCGACCAGATCCCCTTGGTTGAACAGGCGGTTGGCAATCTCGGTGGTACGTTTCCAGTGCTGCATGGCGAACCTCCAAAGCGGTTGTCGGCGGCTTCAGATTCCGCCGGCGGTGAGCTTTTCCGGATCCAGCAGGACTTCCAGCCGGGTACGCGACAGCTCGGTATGTTCCAGCGCCACATCGATGATCGGGCGGCCCTGCTTGTAAGCAGTCTTGGCGATCTCGGCAGCCTTCTGGTAACCGATGATCGGGTTCAACGCTGTCACCAGGATCGGGTTGCGCGCCAGCGCTTCCTTGAGCTTCGGCTCGTTGACCTTGAAGCTGGCGATGGCCTTGTCGGCCAGCAGGCGGCTGGCATTGGCCATCAGCTCGATGCTTTCCAGCAGGTTGCGGGCAATGACCGGCAGCATCACGTTCAGCTCGAAGTTGCCCGACTGGCCGGCGACGGTAATGGTCGCGTCGTTGCCGATGACCTGGGCAGCGACCATCGCCGTGGCTTCCGGAATCACCGGATTGACCTTGCCCGGCATGATCGAGGAGCCCGGCTGCAGCCCTTCCAGCTCGATTTCCCCAAGGCCGGCCAGCGGCCCGGAGTTCATCCAGCGCAGGTCGTTGGCAATTTTTATCAACGCCACGGCGGTGGCCTTGAGCTGGCCGGAGACGGCAACCGCAGTGTCCTGGGAGCCGATCAGGGCAAACAGGTTCTCGCCCGGCACAAAGTCGACGCGGGTCAGTTCACTCAACTGCCTGGAGAACAGCACGGAAAACTGTGGATGGGCGTTGATCCCCGTGCCCACCGCCGTGCCACCCTGGGCCAGGGCCTGGAGGGCCGGCAGGGTGTTCTGCAGGTGGCCGATACAGGCCTTGATCTGCTGCGCCCAGCCACCCAGCACCTGGCTCATGCGCACGGGCATGGCATCCATCAGATGGGTACGGCCGGTCTTGACGAACGCGTGGACCTGCACCGCCTTGGTCTCGATGACCCCGACCAGATGCTGCAGCGCCGGCAACAGTTGCTCATGCAGGGCCAGCGCGGCACTGACGTGAATGGTGGTGGGGATGATGTCGTTGCTGCTCTGCCCGCAATTGACGTGGTCGTTCGGGTTGACCTGGTCGCCGGCGATGCGGCTGGCGAGGGTGGCGATCACCTCGTTGGCGTTCATGTTGGAGCTGGTGCCGGAGCCGGTCTGGAACACGTCCACCGGGAAGTGCTGCATGAAGTCGCCAGCCAGCAGTTGCTCCACGGCAGCGACTATGGCCTCACCCTGGGCCTGGGTGATCTGTTCCAGCTGGACGTTGGCCCGGGCTGCCGCGGCCTTGGCCAGCAACAGTGCACGGATGAACTGGGCCGGCATGCGTTGCCGGCTGATCGGGAAGTTGTCGACCGCACGCTGGGTCTGGGCGCCATACAGGGCCTCGGCCGGCACCTGCAACTCGCCCATGCTGTCACGCTCGATACGGGTATTACTCATCATCAAGTCCTTGCATCAGTTCAAAGGATGAAATCGAAGGCAACAGCGCGCAGTTCGCCAGTTGCAAGGCCAGCGGCTGCCAGCGCTGGCCGTGCTCGCCGCCGTCGAGCTTGCGCAGTTGCAGCAGCGGTCGCCAGGCCTGGTCCAGGCACAGGCAGCGCCAGTGCCACGGCAACATGCGATCGCAGGCGGTATCGAGCAGAACACGGAACGAAGTCAGGGCAACGGCCCACGCCGAGGTGTCCGTACAGCAGACCAGGTAGCGCCCTTCGGCCAGGTAATGCTCGATCAGGCGCGGCTCGTCGGGCTCCAGCGCGCAGCGGATGCGCAGGCTCAGCCAGCGCCAGTTATCGAGGTAGGGCAGTTCGCGAAGGACGGATTTCATGGCAGGAATATCATCGCCGAGATAATGATATTCATTATTAATTGATAAATAGAATCAGTACAACCCCGTTGTGACACCAACGAAAAAGCCCGGCGCAAGGGCCGGGCTTTCAGGTGAAACAGACGAAGCGCCGTTTAGCTACCGGCTACGGTCATCCGCTCGATCAGGATCGAGCCGGTGTGGATGTTGCTGCGGGTTTCAAGATCACTGCCGATGGCCACGATCTGCTGGAACATGTCTTTCATATTCCCGGCGATCGTGACTTCCTGGACAGCGAACTGGATCTCGCCGTTTTCCACCCAGTAGCCTGCCGCACCGCGGGAATAATCACCGGTCACCATGTTCAGGCCGTGCCCCATCAGTTCGGTGACCAGCAAGCCACGCCCCATCCGGCGGATCAGTGCAGCCTGGTCCTCGACACCGTGGGACACGAACAGGTTGTGCACGCCACCCGCATTCGCCGTGCTTGGCAGGCCGAGCTTGCGACCCGAGTAGGTGCCCAGGACATAGGAAACCAACTGGCCGTTCTCGACGAACGGCTTGGCATAGGTCGCCAGGCCATCGCCATCGAATGCAGCACTGCCCAGTGCCCGTGGCAGATGAGGACGCTCATCGAGGGTCAGCCAACTCGGGAACAGGCGCTGGCCGATGGTGCCTTCGAGGAACGACGATTTGCGGTACAGGTTGCCGCCGGAAATCGCCGACAGGAAGCTGCCGAACAATCCGCCGGCCAGCTCCGCCGAGAACAGCACGGGCACCTCGCAGGTCGGCACCGGCCTTGCGCCGAGGCGACTGGCGGCACGCTGCGCGGCGCGAATGCCAATGGCCTTGGGATCGGCCAGCAACTCGCCCTGGCGATTCACGTCGTACCAGTAATCACGCTGCATCTGTCCGTCGCCTTCGGCGATCATCACGCAGCTCAGGCTGTGCCGGGTCGACGCGTAGCCACCGATGAAACCGTTGCTGTTGCCGTAGACCCGGCAACCTTGGTGGGTGTTCAAGGTAGTACCGTCGGCATTCTTGATCCGCGGATCGGCATCGAAAGCCGCCGCTTCGCAGACCAGCGCTTTCTCGATGGCCTGTTCCGGGGTGATATCCCAGGCGTGGTACAGGTCGAAATCCGGCAGGTCGCGGGCCATCAGCGCAGGGTCGGCCAGCCCGGCGCAATCATCCTCGGACGTATGCCGGGCAATCGCCAGTGCCGCCGCGACGGTTTCGCGGATCGCCTCGCTGCCGCTGGCCGAGGTGCTGGCCGAGCCCTTGCGCTGGCCAACGTAGAGGGTGATGCCAAAGCCCTGGTCACGGTTGAATTCCACCGTTTCCACTTCGCGCTGGCGCACCGAGGTCGACAAGCCCTGCTCCAGCGACACCGCTACCTCGCAGGCGCTGGCGCCCTGGCGTTTCGCCTCGGCGATGATCTGCTCGACCTGCTCCTGCAAGGCCGGCAGGGCTTGCGGACCTACGCTCTGGACTGCACTCATGGTTTTCTCCACTCAAATACGGCGTTCGGCGAGGGTCATCGAGCGACCGGGCCGGACAAGCGGCCCCCGACTGGTTATCATGGCGGCGTTTCTCAGCGGACTGCCCCCATGGTTGATTCTTACGATGCCTTCGACGAAGGCGAAAAAAGCAAATCCCAGATCAAGCGCGAACTCCAGGCGCTGGTCGATATGGGCGAGCGCCTTACCACGCTCAAGCCCGATACCCTGGCCAAACTGCCTCTGACCGACGAGCTGCGCAAAGCACTCGAAGAACACAAGAAGCACACGGCCAACGAGGCCAAGCGCCGTCACCGTTCGTTCATCGGCAAGCTGATGCGCGACCAGGACCTCGACGCCATCAACGCCCTGCTCGACCAGCTGGACGCGTCTTCGCGCCAGTACAACGAGCGCTTCCACAACCTCGAACGCTGGCGTGACCGGCTGATCGGCGGCACCGACGACGTCCTGGAAAAATTCGTCCAGGAGTACCCGGAAGCCGATCGCCAGCAACTGCGCTCGTTGATCCGCCAGGCCCAGCACGAGGCCAAGACCAACAAGCCGCCAACCGCCGCGCGCAAGATCTTCAAGTACATCCGCGACCTCGACGAGAGCCAGCGCGGCCTGCGCTGATTCACGCTACCGGGCAGGCACCCTGCCCGCCCGGTGTCCCGCTCATGCGCCCGTGCCACCCACGGTGATCGCATCGATCTTCAGGGTCGGCTGGCCCACGCCAACCGGCACCGACTGCCCATCCTTGCCACAGGTCCCCACGCCGCTGTCCAGGCTCAGGTCGTTGCCGACCATGGAAACCCGGCTCATGGCTTCCGGACCATTGCCGATCAGGGTGGCGCCCTTGACCGGGGCGGTGATCCTGCCGTCTTCGATCAGGTACGCCTCGCTGGTGGAGAAGACGAACTTGCCACTGGTGATATCCACCTGGCCGCCACCAAGGTTGGCGCAGTACAGGCCGCGCTTGACCGAAGCGATGATTTCCGCCGGATCGCTCTCGCCCGCCCGCATGTAGGTGTTGGTCATGCGCGGCATCGGCAGATGCGCGTAGGACTCGCGGCGCCCGTTGCCGGTGACGGCCATGCCCATCAGGCGCGCGTTGAGCTTGTCCTGCATGTAGCCGACCAGCTTGCCGTTCTCGATCAGGGTGGTGCATTCGGTCGGCGTACCCTCGTCATCGACGCTCAGGGAGCCGCGACGATCCTTCAGGGTACCGTCATCGACGATGGTGCACAGGCTCGACGCAACCTTCTCGCCGATGCGCCCGCTATACGCCGAACTGCCCTTGCGATTGAAGTCGCCCTCCAGGCCATGGCCGACCGCTTCGTGCAGCAGCACGCCGGACCAACCCGGCCCCAGCACCACCGGCAAGGTGCCTGCCGGAGCCGGCAGCGCTTCCAGGTTGACCAGCGCCTGGCGCAGCGCCTCGCGGGCAAAGCCCATGACCCGGTCTTCGGTGAAATAGCGATAGTCGGTGCGTCCGCCGCCGCCATGGCCGCCGCGTTCGCGGCGACCATTCTGCTCGACGATCACGCTGACGTTGAAGCGCACCAACGGTCGGATGTCGGCCGCCAGGCTGCCGTCGGCAGCGGCGATCAGGATGCGTTCCCAGACCCCGGCCATGCTCACGCTGACCTGCTGGATCCGCGGATCGAGCGCGCGGGTGGCGGCATCGACACGCTTGAGCAGGGCGACCTTTTCCGCCCGGCTGATGACTTCCAGCGGGTTGTCCGCCGCGTACAGGGGCGTGATTGCCTGGCTGCGGAAGGCCTGCACCGTGCCGTTCTGCCCAGCCCGGGAAATCGAGCGGGCCGCCTGGGCAGCGGCGCTCAGGGCTTCGAGGCTGATGGCATTGCTGTAGGCGAAGCCGGTCTTCTCGCCGGACTGGGCACGCACGCCCACGCCCTGGTCAAGGTTGAAGCTGCCTTCCTTGACGATGCCGTCTTCCAGCGCCCAGGACTCCGAGATCTGGCCCTGGAAATACAGGTCGGCCGCGTCGATGCCCGGCCCGGCCAGCTCGCCCAGCACGCTCTGCAGGCTGTCGAGGGTCAGGTCGCCGGGGGCCAGCAGTTGCTCGCTGACGCTTGTTAACAACTCGCTCATAGTCACTCCGAGGTGTGCGCAGGCCGCAAGGCGTCCTGCGAGAAAAAGCGCCGGTGCGAGACCACCGGCATCCGCGCCCGTATGGACGCCTGTTCTGCGCTGTCGCGCGTGGCCAGCAGCACCGCTTCGCCGCGGGCCTGCTGCGCGAGTATGCGCCCCCAGGGGTCGACGATCGCCGCCTGGCCGTGGGTTTCCCGCGGTCCCGGGTGCATGCCGCCCTGGGCCGCGGCCAGCACATAGCACTGGGTTTCGATGGCGCGGGCACGGATCAGCACTTCCCAATGTGCAGCCCCGGTCACTGCGGTAAAGGCCGCCGGCGCCGTGATCAGTTCCGCCCCGGCCTCGCGCAGTGCGCTGTACAGCTCGGGGAAGCGCAGGTCGTAGCAGACCGTGAGGCCCAGCTTGCCCACCGGGGTATCGGCCACCACCACATTGGCGCCATGGGCATAATCGTCCGACTCGCGATAGCGGCCGCGGTTGTCGGCCACGTCCACGTCGAACAGGTGCAATTTGTCGTAGCGGGCGACCAGCTCGCCGTGCTCATCCACCAGCAGGGAGCAGGCATGGGCTTTGGCCTCGGGCCGGTCGACGGGCGGCAGCGGCAAGGTGCCCGCTACTATCCACAATCTGAGGTCGCGGGCCGTGCGTTTCAACCAGGGCAGGATCGGCCCTTCGCCACGGGCTTCGGCCAGGCCGATGGCGGCACTGTCGCGGCGGCCCATGGCAGCGAAGTTTTCCGGAAGTACCGCAAGCCGTGCGCCTTGCCCTGCTGCCTGTTCGAGCAGTGCCCGGGCGCGGGCCAGGTTGGCGGCAATATCGTCCTGGCTGATCATCTGGATGACGGCAAAGGTCATGGCCACGCTCTACCTTGATTTATCAAAGGGTTTCACGAAGGTAATCTTAGGCTCTTTCACCGGGCCTTCGACCCGATAGTTGACACTGGCATAGCGAGCCACCCGGTCGCCCAGCAGCTTGTCCACCAGGAACAGGGCGCCGCCGACGGCTGGCGCACCAACGATCAGCGCCGCCAGTGGCAGGTTGTTGGTCACCGGCAGGGTCACCATCAGGTTGGCGGCGATCCGGTCGCGAACCATGTCCAGCGTGCCTTCCAGTTCGAAGTTGCTCGACGGGCCGGTGAGCGTGATCGGCTCGCGGGTTACATAGACCCCTTCGCTGGCCACCAGCAGGCCCTTGACCCGATCGTAGCTCAGCCCCTTGCCCAGCAGGTCGGAGAAGTCCAGGCGCAGGCGGCGACCGATCGAGTTGAAATTGAGCAGCCCGAACACCCTCAGCGCCTGGGCACTGCCGTCCACTTCGACGATCTGCCCGTCGCGCAGCGAAGCGTCCATGCTTCCGGAGAAGCGCTTGAGGCTGATCCAGGCCGGCGAACCTTGCCAGCGGCCATCGACGTCCATATGGAAATCGCGGCTGGTCACGGTCGGCGCAAAGTTCCAGGCCTTGAGCACATCGGCGAGGTTACCGCCCTCGACGCGCCCCTTGTACCAACTGCTGCTGGCGCCGGGGGTACCTTCCCAGGCGGCGGAACCGTTGATCGCCAGGCCCTTGAGATTCAGGTCCAGGTCATTGAATGCCACACCCTGCGCCGTGGGTCGCGATTTGAGGGACACACTGCCCATCAGGTCGTCGCCACGGAACAGTTTGTCGATGCTCAGGTTCACCGCAGGAACCTTGCGAGGATCGCTCGACGCCAGTGGATCCGGGGCATCCGGCTCGGCTTCGACCGCAGGGTCGGCGGCAGGCAGGCGCAAGGTCGGCAGTTGGACCACGATGGGCGCCGCCTTGGCGTCGGGAATCCGCGCATTGCCGATCACTTCCCGGCTATCCAGGCGCAATCCCCAGCTGTCGCTGCTGCGATCAAGGCGTACCACCGCCTGGTTCAGTTCGAAGTCGTAGGCCTTGATCTTGCCCACGCTCAATTCAACGCTCCGCAGGATCTGCCGGGCACTGCCCCCCGGATCGTCGCCGGTGTAGCTACCGGCCTTGCTCTGCCAATCGTCGAGGTTCACCTCGGCAACCCGGCCACGCACGCGCAAGCCCGGGCTGGTCGGCAACTGCGCGGCCCCTGCGCCGAGCAGCAATTCGCCGCGCACCTGTTCGGCCTTGCCTGCCGGAGCGGCCATGGCCAGGCTGGCCAGATCGACATAGCTCGCGTCGATACGCCGCTCGGTGCCTCCCAGGTTCATGCGGAACTGGCTGCTGCGGGTCTCGCTGGCTACCTTGCCGAAGGGCGCGGGCAGGTCGATGGCCAGGCCCTTGAGGCTGGAATCGACCACCAGCTGGTTATCCCGCCCCAGAGACACCTGCAATTGGTACGGCAACTCCCCGGAAACCGGCAACGGCTGGGTGAACTGCAGCCAGTCGGTCAAGGACTTCAGGGCAATCTGGCCCTTGGCAACGATCCGGGTCTGCAACTGCCCGGGCTTGCCTTCGGCGAAAATCTCGGCGGTCACCGGCTTGCCGAACGCCACGGTACTGATGTTCTTGCCACTCAGGCCCTGGCCCAGGTCAAAACGGAAGTCCCCATTCAGTTGACTCAGCTCCAGGACCGGCTCACTGATTTTCAGGCGCGACTGTTCGGCATGGAAGTCCACCACGACCTTGGGCTCGATACCGTGGGCCAGCGGGATATCCAGCTTCAGCGAGCCGGTCAGGTCGCCCTCGCCTTCCCAGCCGGCGAAGGTGGGGCCGGTGCCGATCGGCGCTTGCTGAAGGATCTTCACGCCGTCGGCCAGGGTGCCGTCGAAGTTGCCATCGACCAGCAGATGACTGTGCTCGCCGGCAGGAACATGGGGGATGTCCACCAGCACGTCGCTCACCCGGGTATCGAGCATCTGTCCGGTACTGGCCTTGATCCGCACGCCGTGGTCGTCGATGAACACATCGCCGTCCACCTTGCTCAGTTGCGGCCAGCCCGGCTGGAAGTCCAGGGCCGCATCGCGCACCTTGAAGAACAGGCTGATGCTGCGGGCATGATCCGGCGCACCATGGTTCAGCGACCCTTGGTACTGGAAATACCCCTCGTCCACCGTTCCCTTGAGAATCGCCGTGCGCAACCAGTGATCGACCTCGGGGCTGAGCACCTCGGGCAGGTACTTGCCGGTGTAGCGGCCGTCCCCCTCGACCAGGCCGACCCGCAGGTCCATGTAGTCTTCGTGCCCCGGTTGCAGATGCAGGCGGATCAGGAAGTCGCCGGCGATCTTGCCTTCCTCCCCCAGCACCTTGAGATAGGGCGCGACCAGGGTGAAGGTTTCCTTGTCCAGCTTCCAGGTCAGCAAGGCGTTGGCCTTCAGGTAATGCCAGGGATCGGCGAAGATCGGCGCCAGGTGCAACATGAACCTGTCGGTATCCAGGCGCAGCTCGCCATGCCCCAGGTCACCGCTGATGCTGCCGCTGACGTTGCCCGCCGCCGGTGCGCCGTGATAGGCATCGAAGCCGACACGGTCGAGGTTGGCGGCGAAGCTGAATCTGCGGTCGCCCTCCACCTGCGGCCGCACTTCGAGCTGGACGTTGCGCAGCCCTCCGGTGACCTTGAGGCCATCGACCACCGCCATGGCCTGTTTCGGCAGCGGACCGAGGGCCTGGATCACCGGTGTCAAAGGCGTCAGGTCGACACGGTCAGCCTGGATCTTCCACAACTCGCCCTCGTCACCGGCCATCGACTGACTGATGCCGACGCGGGATTCCCAGCGTGTCTCACCCAGATTCATGGCCAACGAGTCGATGCTCAGTTGAATGCCGTCGTCATCCCGCCGCAGCCATGCATTGAGCGCCAGGTTGTCGAGCTTCACCGGCTCGCGTTCGGCATAGGCGGCCTGTACTTGCGGGGCATTCAGGCGCACCGTGGCGCTTTGCACCGTGCCCTTGCCCCAGTCGAGCCAGACTTCGCCGCCTGCACGCAGCTGTGGCAGTTGCCATTGGCCCAGCAGGCGGGCCGGCAGCCATTTGGCCCAGTCGCTCTGCGGCAGGCTGGCGTAGGCCTCGACCTCGGCCTCGCGCCACTGCGCCGGGCGAATCCGGCTTTTCAGACTCAGCGCCACGGGCTGGCCGTCGGGCAGGGTCAGCCGCGCGTCCAGGCGCTGGCGCACGCTGCCGGTCTGCAAGCTGAGGCCGACATAGGTCAGGGTCATGGGATCGTGATCGAAGGGTTCCAGGGTGATCTGGCTGTCCAGCAGCGAAACCCGGGAGACCATCTGCATGCGCCGCAGCGCCTGCTCGACGTCCAGTGGCTGGTCGTCGTCCTGCACCGGCAGGCCCTTGAGGGTCCACTTGCCGCTTTCGTCTTCGTGCAGGTTCAGTTGTAGCCCACCCAGCTCCACCCGGGCCAGGCGCACATCCCGCGCCATCAGGCTGGCCCACAGGTCGGGGACGACCTTGACTGCGTCCAGGCGCAAGGCCGAAGCGCCCTCGCCGACCTGCACATCGCGAACCACCAGGATCGGCGCCAGCCCGCTCCAACGCCCTTCCAGCTCACCGACATGCACGGGCAGGCCGAGGCTTGCCGCGGCCTTGTCCTCGACGTCGGTACGGTACTCGGCGACCAGTGGAACCAGCTCGCGCCCGAGGCTGACATACAGGGCCACCAGCACCGCGACCAATGCGCAGGCGCCCAGCCCCCAGCGAACCAGGGCAGCCAGAACGCGGATCAGACGCTCCATAGCTGTGGCCCCCGACTCGTGCAAGCCCTAACTATGGCCTGACATGCAGGGTTTGCCACCATCCGGGATTCAGGGCCAGTCAGAGCAGCACCACATCGTATTGTTCCTGGGAATACATGGACTCCACCTGGAAGCGAATGGTTCGCCCGATAAAGGCTTCGAGTTCGGCGACATTCCCCGATTCTTCGTCCAGCAGGCGGTCCACCACCTTCTGGTTGGCGAGCACCCTGTACCCTTCGGCCTGGTAGGCCCGCGCTTCGCGAAGGATTTCCCTGAAGATTTCGTAGCAGACGGTTTCCGGGGTTTTCAGCTTGCCGCGGCCCTGGCAGCAGATGCACGGCTCGCAGAGCACCTGCTCCAGGCTTTCGCGGGTGCGCTTGCGGGTCATCTGTACCAGGCCCAGTTCGGTCAGGCCGATGATGTTGGTCTTGGCATGGTCGCGTTCGAGCTGCTTTTCCAGCGTGCGCAGGACCTGGCGCTGGTGCTCTTCGTCTTCCATGTCGATGAAGTCGATGATGATGATCCCGCCGATGTTGCGCAGGCGCAGTTGCCGGGCAATGGCGGTGGCCGCTTCGAGGTTGGTTTTGAAGATGGTTTCTTCAAGATTGCGATGGCCGACGAAGGCACCGGTGTTCACATCGATGGTGGTCATGGCCTCGGCCGGATCGACCACCAGGTAGCCGCCGGACTTGAGCGGCACCTTGCGCTCCAGGGCACGCTGGATCTCGTCCTCGACGCCGTAGAGATCGAAGATCGGCCGCTCGCCGGGATAGTGCTCCAGCCGATCGGCGATTTCCGGCATCAGTTCGGCGACGAACTGCGTGGTTTTCTGGAACGTTTCCCGGGAATCGATACGGATCTTCTCGATCTTCGGGTTGACCAGGTCGCGCAGGGTGCGCAGGGCCAGGCCGAGGTCCTCGTAGATTTCCGTGGGAGCGCCCACGGTCTTGATCTGGGCACCGATCTGGTCCCAGAGCCGGCGCAGGTAGCGAATGTCCATCAGGATCTCGTCGGCACCCGCCCCTTCGGCGGCGGTGCGCAGGATGAAACCACCGGAATCCTGGATGTTCTCCTGGGCCACGCAGTCGCTGACCACCTTCTTCAGGCGCTCGCGCTCGGCTTCGTCTTCGATCTTCAGGGAAATGCCGACATGCTTGGTGCGTGGCATGTACACCAGGTAGCGCGAGGGGATCGACAACTGGGTGGTGAGGCGTGCGCCCTTGGAGCCGATCGGATCCTTGGTCACCTGGACCACCAGGCTCTGCCCTTCGTGGACCAGGGCGCTGATGCTTTCCACCGTGGTGCCTTCGCGCAGGGAGATTTCCGACGCATGGATGAAAGCGGCGCGGTCCAGGCCGATATCGACGAAGGCCGCCTGCATGCCCGGCAGGACCCGCACCACCTTGCCCTTGTAGATGTTGCCGACGATGCCGCGACGCTGGGTGCGCTCGACATGGACTTCCTGAAGGACACCGTTTTCCACCACCGCCACGCGGGATTCCATCGGGGTGATGTTGATCAGGATCTCTTCACTCATGGCAATCTCTCGTCAAAGGGGCTTCGGGTAATCATGGATCGCCCGACACCGACTGGCGAGCGATAAACGGCGTCGGTGCATCCTCACTCGGTACCTGGTACGCCCTGCCAGCATGGAATGCCGAAGCGGGCCAGCAATTCGGCGGTTTCCGCCACAGGCAAGCCCACCACCGCAGAGTAGCTGCCCTGCAGGCCCTGCACGAATACCGCGCCAAGCCCCTGGATGGCATAGGCGCCGGCCTTGTCCCCGGGCTCGCCGCTGGCCCAGTAGGTACGGGCACGCTCCTCGCTGATGGTGTTGAACGCAACACGGCTGCTGATGCACAGGCTTTCCGTGCGCTGTCCATCGGTGACGGCGACGGCGGTCAACACTTCGTGCTCGCGCCCGGACAGCGCCGCCAGCATGGCCAGGGCATCCTCGCGATCGACCGGCTTGCCGAGGATCCGTCCATCGAGCACGACGGCGGTATCGGCGCCCAGCACCGCGAGCGGCGCGCTGGCGCCGCTGGCGGTGAGCAGGGCCAGGCCGGCCGCAGCCTTGCCACGGGCCAGGCGCTCGACATAGGCACCGGGCTGTTCGCCGTGAAGCGGGGTTTCGTCGATGGAGGCACTGACGACGGTAAAGGGAATGCCGATCTGGGTCAGCAGTTCACGGCGACGCGGCGAACCGGAGGCCAGGTACAGCGGGGTCATCTTGACTACTCCCTGTCAGCGTCGAAAAGCGAATGGTTCAGTAGATGCTCAAACGGCTGCGCAGGCCGCGCAGGCCAAAGCTGATCCACGGCCAGAGCAAGGCACTGGTGACCGCGGGCCAGACCAGCGCCAGGGTCGGCTGGCGGTTACCGGTGAGGGCACTGAGCCACAATTGCACCAGTTGCGCCACACCGAACACCACGAGGATGGTCAGGCTCTGCTGCCACATCGGGAACATCCGCAGGCGTTGCTGCAGGCTCAGCACAAGGAAGGTGATGAGGGTCAGCACCAGCGCATTCTGCCCAAGCAACGTGCCGTAGAGCACATCCTCGCACAGGCCGAGGACGAAGGCGGTGGTCATGCCGATCCGGTGCGGCAGGTTCAGGGTCCAGAAGGCCAGCAGCAAGGCCAGCCACAAGGGGCGGAAGATATCCATGAACGGCGGCATCGGCCAGACGCTCAGGAGCAGGCCGATGAGGAAGGTCAACCAGACCACCCAGCCATTCTTGCCGTGGGTACTGACCATCAGTGTGTCTCCCGCGAAGGTGAGGTTGGCGCGGCGGGCGTCGCGGACGGTGCGGGTGCGGGTGCGGGTGCGGCGGCTGGCGCATGCGGCGCGGCGACGGGGGCCACGGTAGCAGGGTGCGCAGGATCGGTACCCGGCGCCGGCGGCCCCATCTGCTCCGCTTCCTGGGCCTTGACCGCATCGCTGGCACGCTCTTCAGGGCTGCGGCTGTCGGAGAACACCAGCAGCAGGTAGCGGCTGCGATTGAGCGCTGCAGTCGGTACCGCACGGACAATGGCGAACGGCTGCCCGGAGTCGTGGATCACTTCCTTCACCGTCGCCACGGGGTAGCCGGCCGGGAAACGCTGGCCCAGGCCGGAACTGACCAGCAGGTCGCCTTCCTTGATGTCGGCAGTATCGGCGACATGGCGCAGCTCCAGGCGTTCCGGATTGCCGGTACCGCTGGCAATGGCGCGCAGGCCATTGCGGTTGACCTGCACCGGAATGCTGTGGGTGGTATCGGTGAGCAGCAGCACCCGCGAGGTATAGGGCATCAGCTCGACCACCTGGCCCATCAGGCCACGAGCGTCGAGCACCGGCTGGCCGAGGACAACCCCGTCGCGCTCGCCCTTGTTGATGAGGATGCGATGGGTGAAGGGATTCGGGTCCATGCCGATCAGTTCGGCCACCTCGACCTTCTCGTTGACCAGCGCCGAGGAGTTGAGCAACTCGCGCAGGCGCACGTTCTGCTCGGTCAATGCCGCCAGCTTCTGCAGGCGGCCTTGCAGGAGCAGGGCTTCGGTCTTGAGTTTCTCGTTCTCGGCGATGAGTTCGGTACGGCTGCCGAACTGGCTGGCCACCCCCTGCCACAGGCGCACGGGCAGGTCGGTGATGGCATAGGACTGCATCAGCACCAGCGACATCTGGCTGCGCACGGGCTTGAGTACGGTGAAACGGGCATCGACCACCATCAGGGCGATCGACAGCACCACCAGCACGAGCAGGCGCACGCCCAGCGACGGGCCTTTGGCAAAAAGCGGTTTAATGGGCCGCTCCTCGTGGACGACGGTTCAGGAGGTCATTCATACGGCAACGCACCGGCCTGGCTTCGGATGGGTGGAATCGGCGCCGCTGACGGACGCCGACCCGGTTTCGGGCAGCACTGCGCAGGCTAGCCGAAATCCGGGCGACAGGAAGGCAATCCGGCGAATCACTCGCTGGAAAGCAGGTCCATGGTGTGCTTGTCCATCATTTCCAGGGCGCGACCGCCGCCACGGGCGACACAGGTCAGCGGGTCCTCGGCGACGATCACCGGCAGGCCGGTTTCCTGGGCCAGCAGTTTGTCCAGGTCGCGCAGCAGGGCGCCACCGCCGGTCAGCACCAGGCCACGCTCGGCGATGTCCGAGGCCAGTTCCGGAGGCGACTGCTCCAGCGCGCTCTTGACCGCCTGGACGATGGTCGCCAGGGACTCCTGCAGGGCCTCCAGCACTTCGTTGGAGTTCAGGGTGAAGGCACGTGGCACGCCTTCGGCCAGGTTGCGACCGCGAACATCGACTTCGCGCACTTCGCCGCCCGGGTAGGCGGTGCCGATTTCCTGCTTGATGCGCTCGGCGGTGGATTCGCCGATCAGGCTGCCGTAGTTGCGGCGCACATAGGTAACGATGGCTTCGTCGAAGCGGTCGCCGCCAACGCGCACGGACTCGGCGTAGACCACGCCGTTCAGGGAAATCAGCGCGATCTCGGTGGTACCACCACCGATATCGACGACCATCGAACCGCGGGCTTCCTCGACCGGCAGGCCGGCACCGATCGCGGCGGCCATCGGCTCCTCGATCAGGAACACTTCGCGGGCACCGGCGCCCAGGGCCGATTCACGGATGGCACGGCGCTCGACCTGGGTCGACTTGCACGGCACGCAGATCAGCACGCGCGGGCTCGGCTGCAGGAAGCTGTTCTCGTGCACCTTGTTGATGAAGTACTGCAGCATCTTCTCGCAGACGCTGAAGTCGGCGATCACGCCGTCCTTCATCGGACGAATGGCAGCGATGTTGCCCGGGGTACGGCCGAGCATGCGCTTGGCTTCGGTACCGACCGCGACGACACTTTTCTGGTTGCCGTGGGTACGAATGGCCACGACGGAGGGCTCATTCAGGACGATACCGCGCTCACGCACGTAAATAAGGGTGTTGGCAGTGCCCAGGTCGATGGAGAGATCGCTGGAAAACATGCCACGCAGTTTCTTGAACATGGGAAAGGGACCCTGGCAACGCGTGGGTAAAAAAGTGCGGCAAACTCTAACAATGGCAGGGATTTTGGGCAAGGCGCCAATATGGTAAATTGGCGGTTTTTCCGAGCAGGCCAGCACACGATCGGGCCTTATGACCACGTGTCCCCCGGCATGTTCCTCATCCGGACAATTCCGTTTCTTACCCAGGAGATCCCCATGGCGCTTGAACGCAGCGATGTGGAAAAGATCGCCCATCTGGCCCGGCTGGGCCTGAACGAGGCCGATCTGCCACGTACTACCGATGCCCTGAACAGCATTCTGGGACTGGTCGACCAGATGCAGGCAGTCGACACCGACGGCATCGAGCCACTGGCCCACCCGCTGGAAGCCCGTCAGCGCTTGCGCGCCGACGTTGTAACAGAAAGCAACCAACGCGACCGCTACCAGGCCATCGCCCCGGCGACGGACAGCGGCCTGTACCTGGTTCCGAAAGTCATCGAGTAAGGGAATAGCGCCAGCATGCATCAACTCACCCTGGCCGGGATCGCCCGTGGCCTCGCCGACAAATCGTTTTCCTCCGAAGAGCTGACCCGCGCGCTGCTGCAGCGCATCCACCAGCTCGACCCGCAACTCAACAGCTTCATCAGCATCACCGATGACCTGGCCATTGCCCAGGCCAAGGCTGCCGATGCCCGCCGCGCCGCCGGCGAGAGCGGTGCCCTGCTCGGCGCGCCGATCGCCCACAAGGACCTGTTCTGCACCCAGGGCGTACGCACCAGCTGCGGCTCGAAGATGCTCGACTCGTTCACCTCGCCCTACGACGCCACCGTGGTCGCCAGGCTGGCCGAAGCCGGCACCGTGACCCTGGGCAAGACCAACATGGACGAATTCGCCATGGGGTCGGCCAACGAATCCAGCCACTACGGTGCCGTGAAGAACCCGTGGAACCTGGAGCACGTTCCGGGCGGTTCGTCCGGCGGTTCCGCTGCCGCCGTGGCTGCGCGCCTGCTGCCGGCAGCCACCGGCACCGATACCGGCGGCTCGATCCGCCAGCCCGCTGCCCTGACCAGCCTGACCGGCCTCAAGCCGACCTACGGCCGCGTTTCGCGCTGGGGCATGATCGCCTACGCCTCCAGCCTCGACCAGGGCGGCCCGATGGCCCGCACCGCCGAAGACTGCGCCCTGCTCCTGCAAGGCATGGCCGGCTTCGATCCGAAGGACTCCACCAGCATCGACGAACCGGTCCCGGACTACAGCGCCAGCCTCAACGGCTCGCTGCAGGGCCTGCGCATCGGCCTGCCGAAAGAATACTTCGGCGCCGGCCTCGACCCGCGCATCGCCGACCTGGTCCAGGCCAGCGTCAAGGAGCTGGAAAAGCTCGGCGCGGTGATCAAGGAAATCAGCCTGCCGAACATGCAGCACGCGATTCCGGCGTACTACGTGATCGCCCCGGCCGAGGCATCCTCCAACCTGTCGCGCTTCGACGGCGTGCGCTTCGGCTATCGCTGCGAGAACCCCAGGGACCTTACCGACCTGTACAAGCGCTCCCGTGGCGAAGGCTTCGGCAGTGAAGTGCAGCGGCGCATCATGGTCGGTACCTACGCGCTGTCGGCCGGCTACTACGATGCCTACTACCTGAAGGCGCAGAAGATCCGCCGCCTGATCAAGAGCGACTTCATGGCCGCCTTCGAAGGCGTAGACGTGATCCTCGGCCCGACCACGCCGAACCTGGCCTGGAAGATCGGCGCCAAGAACGCCGACCCGGTCGCCGAGTACCTGGAAGACGTCTACACCATCACCGCCAACCTCGCCGGCCTGCCGGGCCTGTCGATGCCGGCCGGTTTCGTCGATGGCCTGCCGGTGGGCGTGCAGCTCCTGGCCCCGTACTTCCAGGAAGGCCGCCTGCTCAACGTCGCGCACCAGTACCAGCAAGTGACTGACTGGCATACCCGCGTACCCAACGGCTTCTGAGGAACAGACACATGCAATGGGAAGTTGTGATCGGGCTGGAGATTCATACCCAGCTCGCCACCCAGTCGAAGATTTTCTCCGGCAGCGCCACCACCTTCGGTTCCGAGCCGAACACCCAGGCCAGCCTGATCGACCTGGGCATGCCCGGGGTACTGCCGGTGCTCAACCAGGAAGCGGTGCGCATGGCCTGCATGTTCGGCCTGGCCATCGACGCCGAGATCGGCCAGCACAACGTGTTCGCGCGCAAGAACTACTTCTACCCGGACCTGCCCAAGGGCTACCAGATCAGCCAGATGGAGCTGCCGATCGTCGGCAAGGGCCACCTGGACATCGCCCTTGAGGACGGCACCGTCAAGCGCATCGGCATCACCCGCGCGCACCTGGAAGAAGATGCCGGCAAGAGCCTGCACGAAGACTTCAGCGGCTCCACCGGCATCGACCTGAACCGCGCCGGCACGCCACTGCTGGAAATCGTTTCCGAGCCGGAAATGCGCAGCGCCAAGGAAGCCGTGGCCTACGTCAAGGCGATCCACGCCCTGGTCCGCTACCTGGGCATCTGCGACGGCAACATGGCCGAAGGCTCGCTGCGTTGCGACTGCAACGTGTCGATCCGGCCGAAGGGCCAGGCCGAGTTCGGCACTCGCTGCGAGATCAAGAACGTCAACTCGTTCCGCTTCATCGAGCGTGCGATCAACAGCGAAGTGCAGCGCCAGATCGACCTGATCGAGGACGGTGGCAAGGTCATCCAGGAAACCCGCCTGTACGATCCGAACAAGGACGAGACCCGCTCCATGCGCAGCAAGGAGGAAGCCAACGACTACCGTTACTTCCCCGATCCGGACCTGCTGCCAGTGGTGATCGAGTCGGCGTACCTCGACGACCTGCGTGCCACCCTGCCGGAATTGCCGCCACAGAAAGTGGAGCGTTTCCAGAGCCAGTACGGCCTGTCGGCCTACGATGCCAACGTGCTGGCTTCCAGCCGCGAGCAGGCGGAGTACTTCGAGAAGGTCGCGGCCATCGGCGGCGACGCCAAGCTGGCGGCCAACTGGGTGATGGTGGAACTGGGCAGCCTGCTGAACAAGCTGGGTGTCGAGATCGACCAGGCACCGGTCAGCGCCGAGCAACTGGGTGGCATGCTGCTGCGCATTCGCGACAATACCATCAGCGGCAAGATCGCCAAGACCGTGTTCGAAGCGATGGCGGCAGGTGAAGGTGATGCCGACCAGATCATCGAGGCCCGCGGCCTGAAGCAGGTTACCGATAGCGGCGCGATCGAGAAGGTGCTGGACGAGGTTCTTGCGGCCAACGCCGAGCAGGTCGAGCAATACCGTGCGGCGGACGAAGCCAAGCGCGGCAAGATGTTCGGCTTCTTCGTCGGCCAGGCGATGAAGGCCTCGAAGGGCAAGGCCAACCCGCAACAGGTGAACCAGTTGCTCAAGAGCAAGCTCGAAGGGTAATTCGTGCCCCCCAATCGCTGGCAAGCCAGCTCCCACAAGGTCCGCGTGCACCGCCGACCCTGTGGGAGCTGGCTTGCCAGCGATCAGCCCCCACGGAGCATCAGACATACATGTGGCGTCCCCTAAGCGCCCTGGCGCTGTTCACTCTCCTCGCCGGCTGTGCCAGCCACGATATCGACCCTCGCGGCTACGATGAAACCGGCACCGCCTCCTTCTATGGTTCCCGCCATCACGGCAAGCGCACCGCCAGCGGCGAGCCGTTCAACCAGCATGGCCTGACCGCCGCCCACCGCACCCTGCCCTTCGGCACCCGGGTCCTGGTGACCAACCTGAAAAACGAGCGCAGTGTCGTGGTCCGCATCAATGATCGAGGCCCCCATACCCGCGGCCGTCTGATCGATCTTTCCAAGGCTGCGGCCCAGCAACTGGACATGATCCGTAGCGGAACGGCGCGAGTCCGGGTACAAAGCCTGAGCGACTGACCGGTTTTCTGGAGCACGACCATTTTCGACCTGGCCGCTTTACCCACCTTCAGCCTGCTGCAATTGGCCAGCGGCCTGATCCTTCTGATTCTCGGCGCCGAACTGCTGGTGCGTGCAGCCCTGCGTATCGCTGCCAGCCTGCACGTGCGCCCGCTGATCATCGGCCTCAGCCTGGTGGCCTTCGGCAGCAGCGCGCCGCAACTCACCGTCAGCCTGCAGGCGGCCTACACCGGCGCGCCCGATGTGGCGGTGGGCAGCGTGATCGGCAGCAATATCTTCAATGTCCTGGTGATACTTGGCCTCGCGGCGCTGATCATTCCGCTGCGGGTGTCACGGCAACTGGTACGCCTGGACATCCCGCTGATGATCGCTGCCAGCGTGGTGGTCTACCTGCTGGCCCTGAACGAGGTGCTCGGGCGCTGGGAAGGCGCGCTGCTGCTGGCCGGACTGGCGGCTTACCTCGCCATCCTCTGGCATCAATCGCGGCATTACGCGCGGACTTACCCGGCACCCAACCCGCGAGTCGACCGGGGCATCGGCTTCTGGTTCGGCAGCCTGCTGCTGATGCTGCTCGGGCTCGGCCTGCTCAGCCTGGCCGGGCACCTGTTGCTGGAAGCTGCGGTCGAGGTGGCGACCGACCTGGGCCTGTCGGAACGGGTGATAGGCCTGACCGTGGTCGCGGTCTGCACGTCGCTTCCAGAACTGGCCACCTCGCTGATCGCGGCGATCCGTGGCGAACGGGAAATCGCCGTGGGCAACGTGATCGGCAGCAACCTCTTCAATCTGCTGGCGGTGCTTGGCCTGACTGCGGTGCTGGCCCCGGAACCGCTATCGATCTCGCCCAACGCGCTGGACTTCGACCTCCCGGTGATGCTCGGCGTCGCCCTGCTGACCCTGCCGGTGTTCTATTCCGGCTACCGGGTCACCCGCGTCGAGGGCCTGGTGTTCCTCTGCCTGTATCTGGCCTACGGCCTGCACGTGGTGGCCTTTACCACCGGCATGCCGCTGGCCAATCGCCTGGAGCAGTTGATGCTGTTCTATGTCCTGCCAGCGCTCGCCGTATTGCTGAGCTATACGACCTTGCGCGCCTGGCGCCGCCAACACTAAGGAAAACAACATGGGTGAGACGAAGAAAACCGGCGAACAGGTTCGCCGCCAGGTCATGGGCGACGTGTTCGTCGATCGCGCGCTGGGCAATGCCACCGAGTTCAGCGCGCCGCTGCAGGAATTCGTCAACGAACACGCCTGGGGCAGTGTCTGGAGCCGCGAAGGCCTGCCACTGAAGACCCGCAGCCTGATCACCCTGGCCGCCCTGACCGCGCTGAAATGCCCGCAGGAACTGAAAGGCCACGTGCGTGGCGCGCTGAACAATGGCTGTACGGTAGAAGAGATTCGCGAAGCCCTGCTGCATTGCGCAGTCTATGCGGGCGTGCCGGCGGCGATCGATGCGTTCCGCGCGGCCCAGGAAGTGATCGACGCCTGGCAACAGGGCTGATCGATCACTTGCGCAACAAGGTGCGTCAGGCCTGGGCCTTGCGCCCCTTGGTCAGCTTGTAGACCACCCACAGCACGAGCAGCCAGACCGGGATCAGCTCCACGGAAATGCGGATGCCCTCGGTCTGCCACATCACCACCAGGATGAAGGCCAGGAAGGCCAGGCACAGGTAGTTGGTCAGCGGATGGCCCAGGCTCTTGTAGAAGGTGTCCTGGCCAGCCGCAGCCTTGGCCTTGCGGAATTTCAGGTGGGTGATGCTGATGATCCCCCAGTTGATCACCAGCGACGACACCACCAGCGCCATCAGCAGGCCGAAGGCTTCGCGGGGCATGAAGTAGTTGATGAGCACGCACAGGCCGGTGGCCAGCGCGGAAATGCCCAGGGCCGCCAGCGGCACACCCTTGGCGTTGACCTTGAGCAGCGACTTCGGCGCATCGCCCTGGGTCGCCAGGCCGAACAGCATGCGGCTGTTGCAATACACGCAGCTGTTGTACACCGACAGTGCCGCAGTCAGGACCACCAGGTTGAGCACCGTGGCCACGACGTTGGCGTCCAGGTCATGGAAGATCATCACGAACGGACTGCCGCCATCGACCACTTTCTGCCACGGGTACAACGCCAGCAGCACCGCCAGCGCACCCACATAGAACAGCAGGATGCGGTAGATCACCTGGTTGGTCGCCCGCGGAATGCTGTGGCGCGGGTTATCGGCCTCGGCGGCGGTGATGCCCACCAGTTCCAGGCCGCCAAAGGAGAACATGATCACGGCCATGGCCATCATCAGCCCGGTAACACCATTGGGGAAGAAGCCGCCATGCTGCCACAGGTTGGCAACGCTGGCGTCCGGACCGCCATTGCCGCTGAGCAGCAGGTAGCCACCGAAGCCGATCATGCCGAGGATGGCCGCCACCTTGATCAGGGCGAACCAGAACTCCATCTCGCCATAGACCTTTACCTGGCTGACGTTCATCAGGTTGATGATGACGAAGAATACCGCCGCCGTGGCCCAGGTCGGGAAATCCGGCCACCAGTACTGCACGTAGATACCCACGGCGGTCAGTTCGGCCATGCCCACCAGGACGTAGAGCACCCAGTAGTTCCAGCCGGACATGAAGCCGGCGAACGGCCCCCAGTAGCTGTGGGCGAAGTGACTGAAGGTGCCGGAAACCGGCTCCTCGACCACCATCTCGCCGAGCTGGCGCATGATGAAGAAGGCGATCAGGCCGGCAATGGCATAACCCAGCAGCACCGAGGGGCCGGCCATCTGGATGGTCTGGGCGATCCCCAGGAACAGGCCGGTACCGATCGCCCCGCCCAGGGCGATCAGCTGGATATGGCGATTCTTCAGGCCGCGATGCAAACGCTCGGGCGTGATCTGGTCTTGCATGAAGTGTCCTCGGACGTGAGAGGCAGTGTTGGCGTTGTTTTGCGAGCGAAGGATCTAGATCCATCCGCCCCACTGCAATAGGAATATTCCGATGTTCGTTGTCACAGCAGCGGCAAGGGTGGTGATCACGATGATCGATGCCGCCAGTTCATGGTTGCCATTGGACGAGCGGGCCATCACATAGCTGGCCGCTGCCGTCGGGCTGCCAATATAAAGGAACAGGATGCCCAGTTCCGCCCCGCGAAAGCCGCATAGCCATCCGCCGAAGGTAAATATCACGGGTAGCCAGACCATCTTCACCAGGCTTGCGCTCACGGCCATCCGACCGCTGGCGCGCAATGACGCCAGGGACAGGGTGCCGCCGATGCAGATCAGCGCCAGTGGCAGGGTCATCTGCGCGATGTAGTCGGCGGAAGTCAGCAGCCAGTTGGGCAGCGCCACCTTGGCATAGGCCATTGGCGTCGCCAGCAGCACGCTGATGATCAGCGGGTTGCGCAGGATGCTCTTGAAGATGCTCCACGGGTCCGACTTGACCGTCGGGCTGTAGACCGCCAGCACCACCACCGACAGCGAGTTGTAGAGCAGGATCACCAGGCCGGCGAGGATCGCGCCGAGGGAAATGCCGTAGTCGCCGTACATGCTGGCCGCCAGGGCCAAGCCGATCACACCGTTGTTGCCCCGAAACGAGCCCTGGGTGTAGATGCCGCGATCTTCCTTGGGGCAACGCCAGATGGCAATCAGCCAGGCCAAGGCAAAACTGCCGAAGGTGGCGGCGATGAAGTAAAGCAGCAGGCCGGGATTGACCGCCGCGTCGAGGTCGGCGTGGTAGATGCCGAGGAACAGCAGCGACGGCATGCAGACGTTGAAGACGAGGGACGAGGCAACCTGGATGAAGTTGTCGTTGATCGCATCGATGCGGCGCAGCAGCACACCCATGAACAGCATCGCGAACACCGGGGCGGTGATGTTCAGGGTCTGGATGAAGAGGGCGAGCATGCGGGGGAATTTCCGTGGGCCTGGCGTCAGGCGACCAATGATACGCCAGTGCAGGGCTCAGGGATGGGAGTTTGTGGATGAAATGCCGGAATTTCGACGATTTTGAGCGCCTCATCGCTTGCAAGCCACAGCCAACCCCCACCCTGTGGGAGCTGGCTTGCCAGCGATGAGGCCCTCAAGGGCAATGAACGACTCAGCGACGAACCGGCCGCTTCTGCAACTTGCGCTGCAAGGTCCGACGGTGCATGCCCAGGGCGCGGGCCGTGGCGGAAATGTTGCCTTCGTGCTCGGTCAGCACGCGCTGGATGTGCTCCCATTGCAAGCGGTCCACCGACATCGGGTTTTCCGGCACCAGGGTGTCCAGGTCCGCGTGCTGGGACAACAGCGCCGCCACCACGTCATCGGCATCCGCCGGCTTGCACAGGTAGTTGCAGGCGCCGCGCTTGATGGCTTCGACGGCAGTGGCGATGCTGGAGTAACCGGTAAGGATCACCACCTTCATTTCCGGGTCCAGTTCCAGCAGCTTGGGCAACAGGACCAGGCCCGAGTCGCCGTCCATCTTGAGGTCCAGCGCAGCGTAGTCGGGAACGTCCTGCTGGGCGATCAACAACCCGGCATCCGCGGAACTGGCAGTGCTGACGCGAAAACCGCGGCGAGCCATGGCCCGGGCCATCACCCGGGTAAAGGTCGCATCGTCGTCGACCAGCAGCAGGTGCGGCAGGTCTTCACCTTCAACCTGGATTTCATCACTCATCACACGTCTCCTCGCGCGTCACGGGGCAGGCGCAGCTCGGTCAGCGTACCGCCCTCTTCGTGACTATAGAGTTTTACCGAGCCGCCAGCACGGGTCACGCTGGCCTTGCTCAGGAACAGGCCAAGACCGAAGCCTTTGCCCTTGGTGGTAAAGAAGGGTTTGCCGATCTGCTCGGCAATGGCCACCGGTACGCCGGGGCCGTGATCGCGGATGCTGATGACGATATCCGTGGCATCCCAGTCGAGCTGCACCTCAAGCCCGTCGGGGCAGGCATCGGCGGCGTTGTTCAGCAGGTTCAGCAAGGCCTGGGTCAGGTCGGGTGGCGGCGCCAGGTGTGGCACCAGCCCCTGTCCGAGGCGCTGGAAGCGATAGCTGGCTTCCGGACGCATCAGGTGCCAGCGGTTCAGCGCCTCGTCCATCCAGAAGGTCACCGGCTGCTCTTCCACCGCCATGCGCCGGTTGGCCTCGGCAGCGCGGACCAGTTGCTGCAGGGTGTGCTTGCACTGCTTGACCTGCTCCTGCAACACCGCCAGGTCCTCCTGCAGCAGGGGGTCGGTGTGATCCTGGCGCATCTCGTTGAGCAACACGCTCATGGTCGCCAGCGGTGTGCCCAGTTCGTGGGCGGCGCCGGCCGCCTGGGTGGCCACGGCCAGCAGTTGCTGGTCGCGCAGGCCTTCTTCGCGACGCTGGGCCTGGAAGGCTTCCTGGCGGCGCAACTCCTCGGCCATCTTCGCGGCAAAGAAGGTGATGACCGCTGCCGCCAGGGCGAAGCTCAGCCACATGCCGTAGATCTGCATCTTTTCCCTGGCCATGGGGAAGGTATCCAGCGGATAGAACTGCACCAGCAACAAGGTGTAGGCAACCAGGGCGATACCGGAGAGGATCAGCGAATAGACCCACGGCAGGGTAACCGCGGCGATCGCCAGCGGTACCAGGTAATAGGAAACGAAGGGGTTGGTCGAGCCGCCGGAAAAGTACAGCAGGGCACTGTGGATCAGCAGGTCGCAGGCCAGCTGCACGGCGTATTCCAGCTCGGTGACCGGCAGCGAGGCACGCAGGCGCAGGGCGGTCACCAGGCAGAGCACCATGGAAAAGCCGAGGGTGACGCTCAGCGCCAGCCAGGGCAGCGGCAGCAGTTCGGTCCAATAGGCGACCGCCACCGAGCCGGCCTGGGCCGCCAGTACCAGGGTACGGATGAACGTAAGGCGCCAGAGGTTCTGGCGGGTGGCAGACAACATTTGCATTTTGACCGGGGCGAGCATGAGCTCTCCTGATGAGTGCTCCAGGTAAACCGTGGCGAAGTATACCGAAGGGACGTCCTGCACTGCAGCGATGCGGCAACTCGCCACACCGCAGGCCGGTTAAATGATAGTCATTTGGAACCTTGGTGCTACTTTCAAGGTCTGATCGAGTCTGCGTGGTGCACAGGATGGTACCGGCCACGCCCATTTTTCAAGGAGCCGCACATGAATACCCCAAGCCGTAGCGCCAAGGCCCTGCTGGTCGCCAGCCTGCTGACCAGCCTTCCCGTTCTGGCGGACGAGCCGCGTTACAACCAGATTTCCCTGCGCGCCGAAGCGAGCAAGGAAGTCGCCCGCGACCTGATGGTCGTGACCCTCTACAGCGAAGCGCAGAACACCGACCCGGCCAAGCTCGCCGCCGAGATCACCACCACCCTCAACAAGGCGCTGGAACAGGCGCGCCAGGTCAAGGATGTGAAGATCAGCCAGGGCAGCCGCAACGCTTACCCGATCTATGACGACAAGGGTCAGAAGATCACCGGCTGGCGCGAGCGCGCCGAACTGCGCCTGGAAAGCGGCGACTTCCCTGCCCTGTCCAAACTGACCGGCGAACTGCTGCAACAACTGAAGATGGGCGGCATGGACTTCGCCATCGCCCCGGCCACGCGCAAGACCAGCGAGGACGCACTGATCAAGGACGCGGTCGATGCCTTCAAGGCACGGGCGCAGATCGCCACCGAAGCGCTGGGCGGCAAGGGCTACAAGGTGGTCAGCCTGAACCTCAACAGCAGTGGTTATCCACAGCCGTACCTGCGTGCACCGATGATGATGAAAGCCAGCATGGATGCCGAGGCGGCACCTTCGCCGCAGGTCGAGGCGGGGACGACGCAGGTCAGCGTCAATGCCGATGGCACCATTGAAGTGCAGATGTAAGCCACCTCTCTAAAGAGCGACACGGGCTCCTGTGGGAGCGGGTTTACCCGCGATTGCAACGGTGAATCCACCGACGTAATCGCGGCGGTTCGGCGCCCCGATGAACCCGCTCCCACAGGGGCCCGTGTCGCATTCAAGTTCTGCAATTTCTCCCACGCAAACGTTCAACTCGCACAAAGTTACACAATCGCGACATTCCTGTACGAACGTTCCGAAATTGCTGTCAGAAGCTATCCTCAAGCGTTGCACCAGGTCCAGTACCTGCATAAGTATCCGCGGGTCGGCTCACAAGGCCGCCCTCAGATCACAATGACAACAATGAGGCCACCATGCTGAAAACCGCAGTCATTCCGTTCCTTGTCGGCGCAGGTCTGCTCGCCGCCACACCGGTCGCCCAGGCCGCTTCCAACCTGGTCTACTGCTCCGAAGGCAGCCCCGCCGGCTTCGACCCGAGCCAGTACACCACCGGTACCGACTTCGACGCGTCCTCGGAAACCGTGTTCAACCGCCTCGCCCAGTTCGAGCGCGGCGGCACCCAGGTCATCCCGGGGCTGGCCACCAGCTGGGACGTTTCCGATGACGGCCTGACCTACACCTTCCACCTGCGCGAAGGGGTCAAGTTCCATACCACCGATTACTTCAAGCCCACCCGCGACTTCAACGCCGACGACGTGCTGTTCACCTTCAACCGCATGCTCGACAAGGACATGCCGTTCCGCAAGGCCTACCCCACCGAGTTCCCATACTTCACCGACATGGGCATGGATGCCAACATCAAGCAGGTGCAGAAGGTCGACGCGCACACCGTCAAATTCCTCCTCAACGAAGTCGACGCCGCGTTCATCCAGAACATTGCCATGAGCTTCGCCTCGATCCAGTCCGCCGAATACGCCGAGCAGTTGCTCAAGCAGGGCAAAGCCGCGGACATCAACCAGAAGCCGATCGGCACCGGTCCTTTCGTGTTCAGCAAATACCAGAAGGACGCGCAGATCCGCTTCAAGGGCAACAAGGACTACTGGTCGCCCGACGAGGTGAAGATCGACAACCTGATCTTCGCCATCACCACCGACGCCTCGGTGCGCATGCAGAAACTGAAGAAGAACGAGTGCCAGATCACCCTCTTCCCCCGTCCTGCCGACCTCGACGCGCTCAAGGCCGACCCGAACCTGCAGATGCCGCACCAGGCCGGTTTCAACCTCGGCTACATCGCCTATAACGTGATGGACAAGATCAAGGGCAGCAACGAGCCCAACCCCATGGCCCAGCTCAAGGTGCGCCAGGCCCTGGACATGGCGGTGAACAAGCAGCAGATCATCGATTCGGTGTACCAGGGTGCGGGCGAACTGGCAGTCAATGCCATGCCGCCGACCCAGTGGTCGTACGACGACACCATCAAGGGCACCGAATACAACGTCGAGAAGGCCAAGGCGTTGCTCAAGGAGGCCGGCATCAAGGAGGGTACCGAGATCACCCTGTGGGCCATGCCGGTACAGCGGCCGTACAACCCCAACGCCAAGCTGATGGCCGAGATGATCCAGTCCGACTGGGCGAAGATCGGCATCAAGGCGCGCATCGTCAGTTACGAATGGGGCGAGTACATCAAGCGCGCCAAGGACGGCGAGAACGGCGCCATGCTGATCGGCTGGAGCGGCGACAACGGTGACCCGGACAACTGGCTCGGCACCCTCTACGGCTGCGATGCGGTCAACGGCAACAACTTCTCCCACTGGTGCAACGCCGACTACGACAAACTGGTGAAGGCGGCCAAGCGCACCCCCGACCAGGCCAAGCGCACCGAGCTGTACAAGCAGGCCCAGCACATCCTCAAGGACCAGGTGCCGATCACGCCGATCGCCCACTCCACGGTCTACCAGCCGATGCGCAAGAGCGTCGAGGGCTTCAAGATCAGCCCCTTCGCCCTTAATGACTTCTACGGCGTCAGCGTGAAGCCATAAACCCAAGGCAGGAGCTGGCGAGCCAGCTCCTACACCTGTCTGAAATTTCCTCAACTCAGCCGGAAAGCTCCCACCCCAATTTGCTCCCTGTGTACCTCGTCGTCTCCTCCGTACCCACTTACCTTGGGAACGGTGCCGTGATGCGTGAGCGAGGATTCGCTGCGTGCTGCGGAAACTTCCAATAATGACGACAAGACAGGGAATTCCCATGCGTAAGACGTCTCTCTTCGCCGCCTTGCTCGGAGCCGGTCTGCTGGCCCATTCGCCCTTCGGCCTGGCCAAGGGCAACCTGGTGTTCTGCTCGGAAGGCAGCCCCTCGGGCTTCGACACCGCGCAATACCAGAGCGGTACCGACAACGACGTGTCCGAACCGCTGTACAACCGCCTGGTGGAGTTCGAACGGGGGGCCACGGGCATTCAACCGTCCCTGGCCACCGACTGGACCATCTCCGACGACGGCCTGGTGTACACCTTCAACCTGCGCCCCGGGGTGAAGTTCCACAGCAATGCCGGTTTCACCCCGAGCCGCGAGTTCGACGCCGACGACGTGGTGTTCACCTTCAACCGCATGCTCGACCCGACCCACCCCTTCCGCATGGCCTACGGCACCGTGTTCCCCTACTTCAGCGCCATGGGCATGGACAAGACCATCGCCAAGGTGGAAAAGACCGGCCCGATGAGCGTGACCTTCACCCTCAACCACCCCGACGCGACGCTGCTGCAGAACCTCGCCATGAGCTTCGCCTCGGTTCTCTCGGCCGAATACGCCGAACACCTGCTGGCCCGCGGCACCCCCTCGGACATCACCCACAAGCCCATCGGCACCGGCCCCTTCGTGTTCACCCGCTACCAGAAGGACACCCAGATCCGCTACCGCGGCAACCCCGACTACTGGGCCCCCGAGCAGGTCAGGCTGGACAACCTGATCTACTCGATCAACGTCGATCCGTCGGTCCGGGTGCAAAAGCTGCGCAAGGGCGAATGCCATGTGAGCATCCATCCACGTCCCGCCGACCTCGAGGCCCTGCGCAGCGACGAGAACATCAACCTGATCGAGAAGCCCGCCTACAACCTCGGCTATATCGCCTACAACACCCGGCACAAGCCGTTCGACCAACTGGAAGTCCGCCAGGCGCTGGACATGGCGGTAAACAAGGAAGCGATCATCAAGACCGTGTTCCAGGGCGCCGGCCAGGTGGCGGTCAACACCATGCCTCCGACCCAGTGGTCGTATGACGAGAGCATCGTCGATACACCCCGCGATCTGGAAAAGGCCCGGCAGATGCTGCGCGACGCCGGGGTCAAGGAAGGTACCGAAATCACCCTCTGGGCCATGCCCGTGCAGCGCCCGTACAACCCCGACGCGCGGCTGATGGCGCAGATCCTCCAGGACGACTGGGGCAAGCTCGGGCTGAAGGTGAACATCGTCAGCTACGAATGGGGCGAATACCTCAAGCGGGCCAAGAACGGTGAACACGACACCCTGCTGATCGGCTGGACCGGCGACAACGGTGACCCGGACAACTGGCTGGGCACCCTGTACAGCTGCGACGCCATCGGCAGCCACAACCATTCCATGTGGTGCGACCCGGAATACGACGCGCTGATGAAGAAAGCCAAGGGCACCAACGACCGCGAGCAGCGCAGCGAGCTGTATCGCCAGGCCCAGCAGTACATCAAGCAGAACGTACCGATCACCCCGATCGCCCACTCCACCGTCAGCCAGCCGGTAAGCACGCGGGTGAAGGACTACCTGGTGAGCCCGTTCGGCAAGACCACGTTCCGCGACGTCGGCATCGACTGACCACTGCCAGCCGGATCGACGCCCACCGGCCACGATCCACCGCATTGGCCGCCGGGTCCGCGAGGCCCGCCGGCACACCAAGAAGAACAAGAAAGGAAGCATCGCCTTGAAACGAATCACCACCGTAATCGCCCTTTCCCTTGGCGGCCTGTCCGGCCTTGTCCAGGCCGACGCCACCAGCCAGGACTACCTGCCGCTGACGCTCAAGGAAAACAGTGCCCAGGCCGAATCCAACGGTTTCATCGAAGACCAGAGCCTGTCCGGCTGGACGCGCAACTGGTATGCCCGCGAGCGAGCGACCAAGGGCCCGCTGTTCCGCTACTACAAGAGCGACGGCAGCCGCCGCGACACCCACAGCCGCGACAACTGGGTGCAAGGTACCGTTCTCGACTACAGCTCGGGCTTCACCCAGGGCACCGTCGGTTTCGCCACCCAGGTCGCCGGCTACCACGCGCTGGCCCTGGAGCGCGGCCGCGCCCGGGTCGCCGGGCCGAACAACCGCACCCTGACCCACGGCGATGGCGATGTCATCGGCCAGTGGAGCAAACTCGGCCTGGCCAACCTGCAGGCACGCATCTCCAACACCACCCTGGTCGCCGGTCGGCAGTCGATCAACACGCCGGTGTTCGCCTACATCGGAAACCGCGCTTTGCCGTCGAGCTTCGATGGCGTCGCCCTGCACAGCGCCGAATTCGACAACCTGTCCTTCGACCTCGGCACCTTCGAACGGGTCTCGACCCGCACCGAACAGGGCAAGAGCAGGTTCACCACCGAGTATTCGGCACTGGGCGCCGAAGCCGACCGGGTCAGCCTGGCCGGCCTCAACTACCAGCCGTTGCGCAGCCTGACCACCAGCCTGTACTTCGGCCATGTCGAGGACATCTGGAACCAGTACTACTTCGGCGCGTCCCACGACCTGGGAGACAAGGGCACCCTGGCCCTGACCACCGGGTTCAACTGGTACGGCACCCGCGACACCGGCTCGGCAAAACTGGGGACGATCGACAACGACACCTTCAGCCTATCCTTCACCCTGGCGCACCAGGCCCACAGCCTGACCCTGGCCTACCAGCAGGTGAACGGCGACGAGTACTTCGATTACGTGCACGACACCAATGCGATCTTCCTCGCCAACTCGCTGTTCTCCGATTACAACGGGCCCAACGAGAAGTCGTTCCAGGTCGGCTACGCCCTGGACATGGCCGGCTTCGGCGTGCCGGGCCTGCGCCTGAACGCCTACACCGCCCGCGGCTGGGGCATCGACGGCACCCACTACAAGGGCAACGGCTACGATGTACGCAACCTCGATGGCGAACATCACCGGGAATGGTCCCTCGGGGCCAGCTACGTGGTGCAGAGCGGGCCGCTGCAGGCGACCAATATCCGCGCCTATTACACTGCGCACCGCGCCAGTCGAGAACAGATCGATGGCAATCTCGATGAATTCCGCATCGTGACCACCATTCCGTTCAACATTCTTTAAGCAGGTCCCGGGGGGCGATCGCCCAGGCGCCCGCTCCCCGGGCAGGAGACGACAAAGGATATGCCGATGAAAAACCTGACCCTGCACGCCGCGCTCGCGGCCCTGCTGCTGGGCGCCTCGACGGGGCTTCTGGCGCGCCCGCTGGTGGTCTGCACCGAAGCCAGCCCGGAAGGCTTCGATATGGTCCAGTACACCACCGCCGTCACCGCCGATGCCGCGGCCGAGACCCTGTTCAACCGCCTGGTGGACTTCAAGCCCGGCACCACCGAGATCCAGCCATCCCTGGCCGAACGCTGGGACATCAGCGAAGACGGCCTCACCTACACCTTCCACCTGCGCAGGGGCGTCAAGTTCCACACCACGCCCTGGTTCACCCCGACCCGGGACATGAACGCCGACGATGTGCTCTGGAGCTTCCACCGCCAGCTCGACCCCGGGCATCCCTGGCATGACAAGACCAGCATCGGCTTTCCCTATTTCGAAGGCATGAGCTTCGGCAAATTGCTCAAGAGCGTGGAAAAGACCGACGACCACACCGTGGTCTTCACCCTGACCCAGCCCCAGGCCCCGTTCCTGCGCGACCTGGCCATGGCCTTCACCTCGATCTACTCGGCCGAGTACGGTGACCAGTTGCTCAAGGCGGGCAAAACCGGCGACCTCAACAGCAAACCGGTCGGCACCGGCCCGTTCGTCTTCCAGCGCTATATCAAGGACGCCCAGGTCCGCTACAAGGCCAACCCGGACTACTTCCGCGGTGCGCCGCCCAGCGAAACCCTGGTCTTCGCCATCACCCCCGACAACAACGTGCGCCTGCAGAAACTGCGCGCCAACGAATGCCAGGTTGCCGTCTATCCCAAGCCCGACGACGTCCCCTCGATCAAGCAGGACCCGATGCTCAAGGTGGCCGAACTGGAGGCGCTGATCATCGGCTACGTGGCGATGAACACCGAGCATCCCCTGCTCAAGGACGTGCGGGTGCGCAAGGCCATCGATATCGCCTTCGATCGCCAGAGCCATATCGACCAGTTGTTCGGCCAGGGCAACGCGGTGCTGGCGGTCAACCCGTACCCGCCGACCCTGCCCGGCTACAACCACGACAACCGGAACCCGCCCCGCGACCTCGACAAAGCCCGTGCCCTGCTCAAGGAAGCCGGCGTGCCGGAAGGCGCCAGGCTGACCCTGTTCACCCGCAATGGCGGCGGCATGACCAACCCCAATCCGCGCCTGAGCGCCGAAATGCTCCAGGCCGACCTCAAGCAGATCGGCCTGAAACTGGATATCCGCGTTATGGAATGGGCAGAAATGCTGCGCCGCGCGAAGAACGGCGAGCACGACCTGGTGTCCACCGGATGGGCCGGCGACAACGGCGACCCGGATAACTTCCTGACCCCGCTGCTCAGTTGCGAGGCGGTGAAGAACGGCGAGAACTATGCTCGTTGGTGCAATGAACGGTTCGACGCGCTGATCGACCGGGCTCGCCAGGTGATCGACCCGCAACAGCGAGAAGCACTCTATAAGGAGGCCCTGGCCGTGTACGATGCGGACCGGCCGTGGATAACCATGGCCCATCCGAAGATGTTCACGGCCATGCGCCGGAACGTCGAGGGCTACATCATCAGCCCCCTGACCAATAACAACTTCGCTACTACCCAGGTGAAGTAGAACAAGAACGCCCGCCCAACCCCACCCGGGAAAAGCGGGCACGCGCCTTACCGGCTGACGAGGAACACCACACGATGTTGAGTTTCATTGCCCGGCGTCTGGGATTGCTGATCCCGACCTTTTTCGGCATTACCTTGCTGACCTTCGCCCTCATACGGCTCATACCGGGGGACCCGGTGGAAGTGATGATGGGCGAGCGCAGGGTCGACCCTGAAATGCACGCACAGGCCATGGAACGGCTGGGCCTGAACAAGCCCTTGCCCGAGCAGTACCTGGACTACATCGGCAAGCTGTCCCAGGGCGACCTGGGCGAATCGCTGCGCACCCGCGAAAGCGTGTGGAACGAGTTCCTCGCGCTGTTTCCCGCCACCCTCGAACTGGCCCTGGCGGCGCTGCTGTTCGCCGGGGTCATCGGCGTACTCGCCGGGGTCATCGCCGCGCTCAAGCGCGGTTCGCTGTTCGACCACGGGGTGATGGGCCTGTCCCTCACCGGCTATTCGATGCCGATCTTCTGGTGGGGCCTGATCCTGATCATGTTCTTCTCCGTGAGCCTGGGCTGGACCCCGGTTTCCGGGCGCATCGACCTGCTCTACGACATCGAGCCGAAGACCGGCTTCATGCTCATCGACACCCTGCTCGCCGATGAACCCGGCGCGTTCAAGGATGCGCTGATGCACCTGATCCTGCCGGCCATCGTCCTGGGCACCATTCCCCTGGCGGTGATCGCGCGGATGACCCGTTCGTCGATGCTCGAAGTCCTGCGCGAGGACTACATCCGCACCGCCAGGGCCAAGGGCCTGTCGCCGGCCCGGGTGGTCTTCGTCCACGGCCTGCGCAACGCGCTGATTCCGGTGCTGACGGTGTTCGGCCTGCAGGTCGGCACCCTGCTCGCCGGTGCAGTGCTCACCGAAACCATCTTTTCCTGGCCGGGCATCGGCAAGTGGCTGATCGAAGCCATCGGTGCCCGTGACTACCCCGTGGTCCAGAACGGCATCCTGCTGATCGCCTGCCTGGTCATCCTGGTCAACTTCGTCGTGGACATCCTCTACGGCCTGGCCAACCCACGCATCCGTCACCAGCGCTGAGGCCGCCGTCATGAATACTCCAGCTCCAAACCCGGCTCCAGCCATCGACCAGAGCCTGCTCTATCCGTCGCCGTACAAGGAATTCTGGCAATCCTTTTCGCGCAACAAGGGCGCGGTGGCCGGCCTGCTGTTCATGTGCGTGATCGTTTTCTGCGCGCTGTTCGCCCCCTGGGTCGCGCCACACAGCCCCAGCGAGCAATACCGCGACTTCCTGCTGACCCCGCCGGTGTGGCTCGAAGGCGGCAACTGGCAGTTCATCCTCGGCACCGACGAACTGGGCCGCGACCTGCTCTCGCGGCTGATCCAGGGCTCGCGCCTGTCGCTGCTGATCGGCCTGTCGTCGGTGGTCATCTCGCTGATCCCGGGGATCATCCTCGGCCTGCTGGCGGGCTTCTTCCCCAATGCCCTCGGTGCAGCGATCATGCGCCTGATGGACGTGATGCTGGCCCTGCCCTCGCTGCTGCTGGCCGTGGCCATCGTTGCCATCCTCGGCCCTGGCCTGGTCAATACCGTGATCGCCATCGCCATCGTCTCGCTGCCGTCGTACGTGCGCCTGACCCGCGCCGCGGTGATGGGCGAACTGAACCGCGACTACGTCACCGCCGCCCGCCTGGCCGGCGCCAGCCTGCCGCGGCTGATGTTCGTCACCGTGCTGCCCAACTGCATGGCGCCGCTGATCGTGCAGGCCACCCTGAGCTTCTCCTCGGCGATCCTCGATGCCGCCGCGCTGGGCTTCCTCGGCCTCGGCGTGCAGCCGCCGACCCCGGAATGGGGAACCATGCTGGCCTCGGCCCGCGACTACATCGAACGTGCCTGGTGGGTCGTGAGCCTGCCGGGCCTGACCATTTTGCTCAGCGTGCTGGCAATCAACCTGATGGGCGACGGGCTGCGCGATGCGCTGGACCCGAAACTCAAGAATGCCGCCTGAGGAGAAGCCCATGTCACTTCTGCAAATCCGCAATCTCAACGTGCGCTTCGGCGACGCCGATGCCGTGCCGGTGGTGGACGGCCTCGACCTCGACGTGGACAAGGGCGAGGTGCTGGCCATCGTCGGCGAGTCCGGCTCCGGCAAATCGGTGACCATGATGGCCCTGATGGGCCTGATCGACCCGCCCGGGCGCATCAGCGCCGACCAGCTCGGCTTCGACGGCAACGACATGCTCAGGATCAGCGGTCGCCAGCGGCGCAAGGTGGTCGGCAAGGACATTGCGATGGTCTTCCAGGACCCGATGACCGCCCTCAACCCCAGCTACACCGTGGGCTTCCAGATCGAGGAAGTGCTGCGCCAGCACCTCGGCCTGCGCGGCAAGGCCGCCCGCCAGCGTGCCCTGGAACTGCTGAGAAAGGTGGAGATCCCGGCTCCGGAAAGCCGCCTCGATGCCTATCCGCACCAGCTCTCCGGCGGCATGAGCCAGCGCGTGGCAATCGCCATGGCGATCGCCGGCGAGCCGAAGCTGCTGATCGCCGACGAACCCACCACCGCCTTGGACGTGACCATCCAGGCGCAGATCATGGAGTTGCTGCTGAACCTGCAAAAAGAGCGGGACATGGCCCTGATCCTGATTACCCACGACCTCGCCGTCGTCGCCGAAACCGCCCGGCGGGTCTGCGTGATGTACGCCGGCCAGGCCGTGGAGGTGGGCCAGGTACCGGAGCTGTTCGACGTGCCGGCCCACCCCTACAGCGAAGCGCTGCTCAAGGCCATTCCCGAGCACAGCCTGGGCGCCGAGCGCCTGGCCACCCTGCCCGGCATCGTCCCCGGACGCTATGACCGGCCCACCGGCTGCCTGCTCTCGCCGCGCTGCCCTTACGTGCGCGACAACTGCCGCCAGCAACGTCCCGGTCTCGATCCCCAGGCCCACAGCCTGGCCCGCTGCTTCTACCCGCTGAACCAGGAGGTGGCGTGATGAGCGTTGTCCTGACCGCACGTGAGCTGACCCGTCACTACGAAGTCTCCCGGGGCCTGTTCAAGGGCCACGCCACGGTCCGCGCGCTGAACGGCGTGTCGTTCGAGCTGGAAGCCGGCAGGACCCTGGCCGTGGTCGGCGAGTCCGGCTGCGGCAAGTCCACCCTGGCCCGGGCCCTGACCCTGATCGAGGAGCCGTCGTCCGGCTCGCTGCAGATCGCCGGGCAGGAGGTCAACGGCGCCAGCAAGCGCGAGCGCAAGCAGTTGCGCCGCGATGTGCAGATGGTCTTCCAGAGCCCGTATGCCTCGCTCAACCCACGGCAGAAAATCGGTGACCAACTGGCCGAGCCGCTGCTGATCAACACCTCGTTGTCCAAGGAACAGCGGCGGGAAAAGGTCCAGGCCATGATGCAGCAGGTCGGCCTGCGCCCCGAGCACTACCAGCGCTACCCGCACATGTTCTCCGGGGGCCAGCGCCAGCGTATTGCCCTGGCCCGGGCGATGATGCTGCAGCCGAAGGTGCTGGTGGCGGACGAGCCCACCTCGGCCCTGGACGTGTCGATCCAGGCCCAGGTACTCAACCTGTTCATGGACCTGCAAAAGGAGTTCAACACCGCCTACGTGTTCATCTCGCACAACCTGGCGGTAGTGCGGCATGTCGCGGACGAGGTGCTGGTGATGTATCTCGGCCGGCCGGCGGAGATGGGGCCGAAGGAGGCGATCTACGAGAAGCCGCTGCACCCCTATACCCAGGCGCTACTGTCGGCGACACCGACGATTCATCCGGATCCGCACAAGCCGAAGATCAGGATTGCCGGGGAACTGCCCAACCCGCTGAATCCGCCTGATGGCTGCGCGTTCCACAAGCGCTGTCCGTATGCGACGGAACGCTGTGCGAAGGAAGTGCCGGCGTTTCGGCGGGTAGAGACACGGCAGGTGGCCTGCCATTACGCGGAGCAGTTCCTCTAAAAGCATCGCTGGCAAGCCAGCTCCCACAGGGTTCCGAGTCGCTGCGGCCCCTGTGGGCGCTGGCTTGCCAGCGATGAGGCCTTCAGATCAATGCATGAAGATCGCGATCAGGATGATCACAGGAATCGGTACACCCAGGAACCACAGCAGTAATGAACGCATGATGTCTCTCCTCTTATCTCAACGAATCGGCGCAGTCCGGGCCACATAACCCGCACCGTCTACTTCAACCCATTGCACCTGGTCGCGACGACGACCGCCATACAGCGCCGCCAGGCTGGCGAAGAACGCCCCGCACAGCAGACCGACAAAGGTCCACAGCGCCGTCCAGGCCGCCGCTTTCGCTGCTGCATCCGCCGCCTGCTTGGCCTGCACCTTGGCCTGTTGAACCTGCGCGAATACCTGGTCCACACGGGCTTCGGCCTCGGCCTGGGTCAGGCGGGTCCGCTGAGCTACCAGTTGCGCCAGGTAGGCACGGTCTTCCGGCACCAGGCTGTCATCGACGATGGCCCGCCCGAGAATCCGCGCCGCCACGGCATTGGCTGCGTCATCGCTGACCGGGGCCGGGCCTTCGCTGCGGAACAAGGTGTCGACGAAGTAACCCATCGGATCGGCATCGTTGTTATTGCTGGCTGCGGCACTGACCGCAGTGGCCCCGGCCGTAGCAGCGGTGTGCGCACCGGCACTGGCCAGGCTGCCCGCCGTGCCCAGCACCATCGCCGCCGTGATCAGCGTGGCCACGGCCCAGGCCAGGAAGCCATGGGCGGTGTCGCGGAAGTACACCTCGTCAGCGTGCAGGCTGGCCCATTTCACCCGCAGCCGGCCGGCGATGTAGCCACCGAAGCCGGAGGCGATGATCTGGGTCAGCAACAGCCAGACGATGGTCGAGATGCCCAGCGCCTTGGCGCTGGCGCCCTCGTCGGCCCAGGGCGAGGTGGCGGCGAAGCCGAGCCCAGCGCCGAGCACGACGAGAATCAATGACAACGCCGCAGCAGCTGCGGCCCCGGCGAAAATCGCCGCCCAGGACACGCCCGAACGATTCGGGATATCGACAGCGGGTGAATAGTCGTTGGTGATCATGTATGCCTCTCCGGTGAGCAAAGGGTCCTTTGACGGGAGGGGAGGTGCAGCGGGCGTGCCAAATGTTTCCAATGATGACAAGCAATGAAACCGGGGGTTTGGCCAGGGATGGCCGTCTGAGGACCGTGCAAAATGCGGGATGGGCGGTTCGGCAGATGGCTTTCTGCAATATTCACCGGCCTCATCGCTGCGGTGCGGCGGTCCGACAAGCCAGCTCCCACAGGTTCAGCGGTGCACATAGATCCCTGTGTGAGCTGGCTTGCCAGCGATGAGGCCCTCAAGCACTATCCAAAAATGACCTCCCTCCCCGACGGCCCCAGCCAGACCCCGATCACCGCCGACACCGTCCTGCGCTACCACCACTGCTGGATGCGCCGCGACCTCGACGGGGTGATGGCGCTGTATCATCCGGACGTCGAGTACCACGATTTTTTCCAGAACCGCGTGCTCGCCTACAACGAGCTGCGCGATTATGTGCGGGTGTGCCTGCCCCACCAGGACGGCGAGGACATCGTCCACGGCGACCGTATCCGCGTCGATGGCTGTACCGCCTTCATCCAGTACCAGGTCACGGTTCGAGGTGGCGAAGGCCTGGTGGCCTTCCACGCCAGCGAGGCGATCACGGTCAAGGATGGCCTGATCTGGCGGGTCAACGAATACGCCACGCTGGTCCAGCAGAACGTCAAGGGCACAAGGCCCTCGGGCCCGCGCCCGGCGACCAGCCGCCTTGGCCTGTCGCCTCGCCAGCTACGTACCATGGCCCAGGACCTGGAGCACTATTTCCAGCGCCAGCGGCCCTACCTCGACCCGGAACTGGACCTGCAACGGGTGGCGAAGGAAAGCGGCTACAGCCGCAACCAGATTTCCTACCTGCTCAACCAGGTCCTTGGCCAGAGCTTCTACCGCTACGTCAACCAGGCCCGCCTGCACCATCTGCTCGGTCGCCTGGACAGCACCACCGCCAGTGCCACCGTCGATGAGCTGGCCTTCAACGCTGGTTTCAACTCGCTCTCGGCCTTCTACAAGTGTTTCCGCGAGCATACCGGCCTGTCTCCCAAGGCCTACGTGAAGCAAATTTCCCTGCGTGCACGCACGTAGGACAGCCCGACCCGCCCGCCACTAGGATCGGCTCCAGACCTTTCCGATGTGGAGCAGCACCAATGCAAGCCTGGCGCACGATCAGCCTGTGGATGGACCAGCTCGACGAATCGATCGAGCTGCGCCCGGCGTTGAGCCAGGACCTGGATGTCGATGTGTGCATCATCGGTGCCGGCTACACCGGGTTGTGGACCGCGTACTACCTCAAGCAGCAGGCGCCGCACCTGAATATCGCCATCATCGAGGCGAAGTTCGCCGGCTTCGGCGCTTCGGGGCGCAATGGCGGCTGGCTGATGGGCAACCTGCTCGGCGAAGACCGCCTGCTTGCCACGTTGTCCCCGCAACAACGCCGGGACAGTATCGACCTGCTCCACGACATCCCCGACGAGGCCCGCCGCATACTCGACCGCGAAGGCATCGACTGCGACTACCGCAAGGGTGGCGTGCTGTACTGCGCAGCGCGCTACCCGGAGCAGGAGCGAAGCCTGCGCAGTTGGCTCGACGACCTCTACCGCCAAGGCATGACCGCCGACGACTACCGCTGGCTGCGCCCCGAAGAACTGGACGGCCAGTTGCGCGTCAGCAATGCCTACGGCGCGATCTACAGCCCGCACACCGCGACCATCCAGCCGGCGAAACTCGCCCGCGGCCTGGCCCGGGCGGTGGAACGGCTCGGCGTACCGATCTACGAAAGTACCCCGGCCATCGACTGGAACCCCGGCCAGGTGCGCACTCCGCAAGCCCGCATCCGCAGTCACTGGGTAGTGCCTGCCGTGGAAGGCTACGCCGTCAGCCTGCCACCGCTGGGCAAGCACCAATTGCCGGTACAGAGCCTGCTGGTGGCCACCGAGCCATTGAGCGACTCGCAATGGGACGAGATCGGCCTCAAGGAAGGCCAGGCGTTCAGCGAGAACAGCCGCCAGGTCACCTACGGCCAGCGCACCCGGGACAACCGCCTGGTATTCGGCGCCCGCGGTGGCTATCGCTTCGGCGGGCGTCTGCGCGAAGACTTCAGCCTGAGCCACGATGAAATCGAACTGCGCCGCTACCTGTTCAGCGAACTGTTCCCGCAATTGAAGAACGTGCGCATCAGCCATTCCTGGGGCGGCAACCTGGGCATGGCGCGGCGCTTCCGCCCGCACATGCTTTGCGATCGCCAGCGCGGCATCGCCCTGGCCGGTGGCTACGGCGGCGAAGGGGTCGGGGCTACCAACCTCGGCGGGCGCACCCTGGCCGCGCTGATTCTCGGCCAGCACAACGCCCTCACCGCTCAGCCCTGGGTCCACGACAACCGCGCACTGTCCAGCCTCGCAAGCTGGCCGCCGGAGCCGTGCCGCTGGCTTGGCTACAACGCCATCATCCAGAGCTTCGTCTTCGAGGACCGCACCCTCGCCAGCCCGGCCAGCCCGCCATGGCGCCGGCGCATGGCCGGAGCGCTCGCGGACTTCATGCAGGGATTCATGAACTGAACCTGATCAACTGAATCACCCGACAGAGGAACCCGCGGTCATGAGCATCACCCAGTTCAAACACACCGACAGCGTCGCCCTGGAAACCTCCAGCCCGGTCGCCGTACCCCTTGGCGAGCCCGTCGCGGTGACCTCGGTCACCTGCGTCGAACGCAGCGACGGGGTGGAAACCGGCATCTGGGAATGCACGCCGGGGCGCTGGCGGCGGCAGATCGTGCAACAGGAGTTCTGCCATTTCACCAAGGGCCGCTGCACCTTCACCCCCGACGGCGGCGAGCCCCTTGTCATAGAAGCCGGAGATGCACTGATGCTACCGGCCAACAGCACCGGAATCTGGGATATCCAGGAAACGGTGCGCAAGACCTACGTGTTGATTTTCTGATCCCGCTGATCGCCTGCTGCCTTCGATAACAACAGCTAGAGAAAGGTAACCCGGACATGCGCACTCTCCTTTTTGCACCCCTGATGCTGGCGGCCTCCATGGCCAGCGCGGCCGACTCGGTGAAGATCTACAACTGGTCCAGCTACATCGCCCCGGACACGCTGAAGAACTTCCAGCAGGCCAGCGGCATCGTGCCGACCTACGACGTTTTCGACAGCAACGAAACCCTCGATGGCAAGCTGATGACCGGCAACTCCGGTTATGACGTGGTGTTTCCCTCCAACCATTTCATGGCCCGGCAGATCCAGGGCGGCGCCCTGAAAAAGCTCGACCGTAGCCAGTTGCCGAACTGGAAGAACCTCAATCCGGTGCTGCTCAAGGCCCTGGAGGTGAACGACCCGGGCAACCAGCACGGTTTCCCTTACCTGTGGGGCAGTACCGGCATTGGCTACAACATCGACAAGGTCAAGGCGGTACTCGGCGACAATGCGCCCGTGGATTCCTGGGACCTGATCTTCAAGCCCGAATACATCGGCAAGCTGAAAAGCTGCGGTGTCGCGGTGCTCGACAACGGCCCCGAGCTGTTGCCGATCGCCCTGCACTACCTCGGCCTGCCGCACCACAGCCAGGATCCCAAGGACTACGACAAGGCCAAGGACCTGCTGATGAAGGTGCGCCCGTATATCAGCTACTTCCACTCCTCGAAGTACACCGGTGACCTGGCCAATGGCGATGTTTGCGTGGTGGTGGGCTTCTCCGGCGATGTGCTGCAGGCGAAGAACCGTGCCGAGGAAGCGAAGAATGGCGTGAAGGTGGGCTATTCGATTCCGAAGGAAGGGGCGCCGATGTGGTTCGACATGGTCGCGATGCCGGCGGACGCGCCTGACGAAAAAGCCGGGTATGCCTACATGAACTACCTGCTGCAGCCGGAGGTAATGGCCAACATCAGCAACCATGTGCAATACGCCAACGGCAATCTGAAGGCGGACGGGCTGGTGGATCCGGCACTGAAGGCCAACCCGATGATCTATCCGGGGGAAGAGGTGATGGACAAGCTGTATGCGCTGGAAGCGATGCCGGCGAAGATCGACCGGATCAGGACGCGGATCTGGACCAGCATAAAAGCCGGTAACTAAGGCTGGGCGCGGACAATGTGGGAGCGGGTTCACCCGCGATTGCGGCGGTGAATTCACCATCGTAATCGCGGGTGAACCCGCTCCCACATTATCCGCGTTCAGCCTTCGACTATCAGTGATGCTCGCGAGTAGCGCGGAATTTCACATCCGGCCAGCGCTCTTCCATCAGCGACAGGTTGACCCGGGTCGGCGCCAGGTAGGTCAGGTGACCGCCGCCGTCCACCGCGAGGTTTTCCATCGCCTTGTTCTTGAAGTCTTCCAGCTTCTTCTTGTCATCGCAGGTGATCCAGCGTGCCGACCAGACGGTGATCGGCTCGTAGGCGCATTCGACCTTGTATTCCTCCTTCAGGCGGCTGGCGACCACATCGAACTGCAGCACACCGACGGCGCCGAGGATGATGTCGTTGCTGCGCTCGGGGAAGAACACCTGGGTCGCGCCCTCTTCCGCCAGCTGTTGCAGGCCCTGGCGCAACTGCTTGGATTTCAGCGGGTCCTTCAGGCGCACGCGGCGGAACAGTTCCGGGGCGAAGTGCGGGATACCGGTGAAGCCCAGGCTTTCGCCTTCGCTGAAGGTGTCGCCGATCTGGATGGTGCCGTGGTTGTGCAAGCCGATGATGTCGCCGGCCCAGGCTTCTTCCAGTTGCTCGCGCTCGGAGGAGAAGAAGGTCAGTGCATCACCGATGCGCAGGTCCTTGCCGGTACGCACGTGGCGCATCTTCATGCCTTTCTCGTACTTGCCCGAGCAGATGCGCATGAAGGCGATGCGGTCGCGGTGTTTCGGGTCCATGTTCGCCTGGATCTTGAACACGAAGCCGCTGAACTTCTCTTCCACCGGCTCCACGGTGCGCTCGTGGGCAACCCGGGCCAGCGGGCGCGGAGCCCAGTCGACCACCGCATCGAGCACATGGTCGACGCCGAAGTTGCCCAGCGCGGTACCGAAGAACACCGGGGTCAGCTGGCCGTTGAGGAACTCGTCCTGGTCGAACTCATGGCAGGCGCCCTGGACCAGCTCCAGTTGCTCGACGAAGCCGTCGTACTGGTCGCCCAGGTGCGCGCGGGCCTCGTCGGAATCCAGCTTCTCGATGATCTTCGCTTCGGTGCGCTCATGGCCATGGCCCGGGGTGTAGACCACGATGTAGTCCTCGGCCAGGTGGTAGACACCCTTGAAGTCCTTGTAGCAGCCGATCGGCCAGGTGATGGGTGCCGCCTTGATCTTCAGGACCGCCTCGATCTCGTCGAGCAGTTCGATCGGGTCGCGGATATCGCGGTCGAGTTTGTTGATGAAGCTGACGATCGGCGTATCGCGCAGGCGGCACACGTCCATCAGGGCGATGGTCCGCGGCTCGACGCCTTTACCGCCGTCGAGCACCATCAGCGCCGAGTCCACGGCGGTCAGGGTGCGGTAGGTGTCTTCGGAGAAGTCTTCGTGGCCCGGGGTGTCGAGCAGGTTGATCATGTGCTCGCGATAGGGGAACTGCATCACCGAGGTGGTGATGGAAATACCGCGCTGCTTCTCCATTTCCATCCAGTCGGAGGTGGCATGGCGATCGGACTTGCGCGACTTCACCGTACCGGCCACGGCAATGGCCTTGCCCATCAGCAGGAGCTTCTCGGTGATGGTGGTCTTACCGGCGTCGGGGTGGGAAATGATTGCGAAAGTGCGGCGCTTCGCGACTTCGGCGGCCTGTTGGGTCATGGGAAATCGCCTGACTGGGGATTGAAAAAAGGGGCGATATCATACCTGAAGTCGGGCCAACGGCCAAAGGCTGGCCAAATGTGCTGTTGGTGCAGGAGCGCGGCATGCCGGACGCATTCATCATCGGCCCAACAGCAGTCAATTCAACGCCTCCCCGTCAGAATCACGCTCATTCCTCGTGCGAAATTTCAAACACCCGGGGGATTAGCGCTGGCCAAATGCCGCATCAGATGGGAACCTTTAAAGCGATGGAGGCGTCCATTCCCCTGCAATGACCGTTGGTCGGGGGTGGTTTCACCGGCAACACGAGCCTGACGGGGCTTCGCTCATGGCGCGCATTCTGGCCGCCGCTTTTCGCACACGGATCGCCCGTCGCCTGGAACGGCGACCCCCATGGAATCCGTGCGCCGACGATAGAAAAAGGAGTCCGCCTATGGCTGCACGCTATGGCAAGGGGCTGATGGGATGTGCCGCCGCGCTCGTCATCCTGGCCCTGCTGATCCACTGGATCGGCATCGATACGATCGCGCATTACCGCGCCGATCTGTGGTTCTACCTGCAGGCGCACCTGATGCTGGTGCTGCTGTCGATGGGGGCGGCGCTGGTCGTGGGCATCCCCGCCGGCATTGCCCTGAGTCGACCGCACCGGGTCGACCGCGCCGAACGCTTCATGCAGGTTTTCAATATTGGCAACACCGTTCCTCCTCTCGCCGTACTCGCCATCGCCCTGAGCATCCTCGGCATCGGCGCCGGCCCCGCGATCCTCGCGCTGTTCCTCGCCTCGTTGCTGCCCATCGTGCGCAACACCTACGAAGGCCTGAAAAACGTCCCCGCCTCGCTCAAGGAAGCCGCCACCGGCATCGGCATGACGCCGCGCCAGTCGCTGTTCAAGGTCGAGCTGCCGAACGCCGTGCCGATCATCGTCGGCGGGGTGCGCGTTGCCCTGGCGATCAACGTCGGCACTGCGCCGCTGTCGTTCCTGATCGGCGCCAACAGCCTGGGCAGCCTGATCTTCCCCGGCATCGCCCTGAACAACCAGCCGCAACTGCTGCTGGGCGCGGCCTGTACCGCCCTGCTGGCCTTGCTACTGGATGCGCTGGTCGCCCAGGGCAGCCGCCGCTGGCTGGAACGCGGCCTGACTCACTGACCGAGGGATCATCATGAAACGAATCGCCTTGCTCCTGGGCGCGGCCCTGCTGTTCGCAGGATTTGCCCAGGCTGCCGAAAAACCCCTGATCCGCATCGGCGCGCGGGTCTTCACCGAGCAGACCGTGCTCGCCGAAATCACCGCCCGCTACCTGCGCCAGCACGGCTTCGACGTGCGCATCACCGGCGGCCTGGGCAGCACCCTGGCGCGCAGCGCCCAGGAAAGCGGGCAGTTGGATATGGTCTGGGAATACACCGGGGTCTCGCTGGTGTCCTACAACCATGTCGACGAACGCCTGCCGGACGCCGCCGCCACCTACGCCCGGGTAAAGGAACTGGACGCGAAGAAAGGCCTGGTCTGGCTGGCGCCGTCGCGCTTCAGCAACACCTACGCCCTGGCGCTGCCCCGTGAGGTGGCCGAGGAGTACCCGCAGGTGCAGACCATCAGCCAGCTCAACCAGGTGCTGCGCGACGAGGCCGGCAAGACCCACATCCTCGCCCTCGACACCGAGTTCGCCAATCGCCCGGACGGCCTCGCCGGCCTGACCGAAACCTACGACCTGCAGTTCACCCGCAAGGACATCCGCCAGATGGACGCCGGGCTGGTCTACACCGCATTGCGCAATGGCCAGGTGTTCACCGGCCTGGTGTACACCACCGATGGCCGGCTCAGCGCCTTCGACCTGAAGCTGCTGGAAGACGACCGTCACTACTTCCCGGACTACACGGCCGCGCCGGTCGTGCGCAAAGCGGTACTCGACGCCAACCCGCAACTGGCGACCTTGCTCAAGCCACTGGCCGAGCGCCTGGACGACGAGACCATGCGCCAGCTCAACGCCAGGGTAGACGTCGAGCATGAAAGCCCGGGCAAGGTGGCCGACGACTTCCTGCGCAACCACCCACTGCAAGGAGATGCGCAATGAGCCTGCTGGATACCTTCGCCCATCTCGACTGGGGGCAAGTGCTGCAACTGACCGGCCAGCACATCACCCTGGTCGGCATCGCCGTAACCCTGGCGATCCTCGTCGGCGTGCCGCTGGGCATCCTGATGACCCGCTTCCCCGCCCTCGCCGGCCCGCTCCAGGCCAGCGCCACGGTGCTGCTGACGGTGCCGTCGATCGCCCTGTTCGGCCTGCTGCTGCCGTTCTACTCGAAGTTCGGCCAGGGCCTGGGCCCGCTGCCGGCGATCACCGCGGTGTTTCTCTATTCGCTGTTGCCGATCATGCGCAACACCTACCTGGCCCTGACCAATGTCGAGCCGGGCATCCGCGAAGCCGCCCGCGGCATCGGCATGACCTTCGGCCAGCGCCTGCGCATGGTCGAACTGCCGATCGCCGTACCGGTGATCCTCGCCGGGGTGCGCACCGCCGTGGTGATGAACATCGGCGTCATGACCATCGCCGCCACCATCGGCGCCGGCGGCCTTGGCGTACTTATCCTGACCTCCATCAGCCGCAGCGACATGTCGATGCTGCTGGTCGGCGCCGTGCTGGTGAGCCTCCTGGCCATCGCCGCCGACCTGCTCCTGCAAGCCCTGCAACGCAAGCTGACTCCAGAAGGACTGCTCAAATGATCGAACTCCAGAACCTCTCGAAAACCTTCCAAAGCAACGGCAAGGAGGTCAAGGCGGTCGACGCGGTCAGCCTGACCGTCAACGAAGGCGAGATCTGCGTCTTCCTCGGCCCGTCCGGTTGCGGCAAGAGCACCACCCTGAAAATGATCAACCGCCTGATCGAGCCCACCTCGGGCAAGGTCCTGATCAATGGCGAGGACACCACCGGCCTCGACGAAGTGACCCTGCGCCGGCGCATCGGCTATGTGATCCAGCAGATCGGCCTGTTCCCCAACATGACCATCGAGGAAAACATCACCGTGGTCCCGCGCCTGCTCGGCTGGGACAAGCAGAAATGCCACGAGCGCGCCCGCGAGCTGATGAGCATGATCCGCCTGGAGCCCAAGCAGTACCTGCAGCGTTACCCGCGGGAACTGTCCGGCGGCCAGCAGCAGCGCATCGGGGTGATCCGCGCGCTGGCCGCCGAAGCGCCGCTGCTGCTGATGGACGAGCCGTTCGGCGCGGTCGACCCGATCAACCGCGAGATGATCCAGAACGAATTCTTCGAGATGCAGCGGGCGCTGAACAAGACCGTGATCATGGTCAGCCACGACATCGACGAGGCCATCAAGCTGGGTGACAAGATCGCCATCTTCCGCGCCGGCAAGCTGGTCCAGATCGACCATCCGGACACCTTGCTGGCGCATCCGGCGGACGAGTTCGTCAGCAACTTCGTCGGCCAGGACAGCACCCTCAAGCGCCTGCTGCTGGTGCGAGCCGAAGATGCGGCGGACAACGCGCCGTCGGCCAGCCCGGACATGCCGGTGGCGGATGCACTGGAGCTGATGGACGAGCATGACCGCAAGTACGTGGTGGTGACCGATGGCGAGAATCGTGCGCTGGGCTATGTGCGGCGTCGGGACCTGCACCGCCAGCAAGGCGTGTGTGCCGACTTCCTGCGCCAGTTCAACGCCACGGCGGCGCACGACGAGCACCTGCGCATCCTGTTGTCGCGCATGTACGAATTCAACCGGGCGTGGCTGCCGGTGCTGGATGCGGAGCAGGTATTCCTGGGCGAGGTGACCCAGGAATCGATTGCGGCCTACCTGAGTTCGGGGCGCTCGCGTGGGGGCAAGACCAGCATCGTTTCCCCGGCTGAGACTGCTGTGTAAGGCTTGAGGGCCAATCGCCGGCAACGCCGGCTCCCACAGGGTATTGTGAACACCGCAGAACCTCGTGGGAGCCGGCGTTGCCGGCGATTGGCCTTAAAGGTCAGAACCCTACACTGGCCTGCACATAGAAGGTCCGCGGCTCGCCCACGTAGATTCCCGAGTTGTTGTCGCTGGAGCGGGTGTAGTACTGCTTGTCGAAGATGTTCTTCACCCCCGCCGCCAGCTTCAGGTTCGACAGCTGCTGGCCGAAGTCGTAGCCTCCACGGGCCGCCCAGGTCACGTACCCCGGGATGTCCCCGTATTGCCCGTCGGCACTCGGCTCGGTGATGTAGTTGCCGTTGAAGCTGCCGTTGGCATTCATACCGGTCCCCGGCGCGCGCTGTTTCGATTGGGCGAAGGCGTCCAGGTTCCAGGTCCAGCGGTTTACCTGGTAACGCAGCCCGGCATTGACCACCTGGCGCGAATAGAACGGCAGGTCACGGCCCTTGAAGCCCGGGATCTCGCCTTCATAGGTTGCACGGGTGTAGGTGAACCCGGCGTTCGCACTCAAGCCTTCCAGCCGTGCATCCAGCCCGGACAGGTCATAGCGCAGCGAAGCCTCGATGCCCTGGTGCTTGGTCGCACCGAGGTTGGTCCAGCCCACGTCGTTGCTGATGTACTGCAGTTCGTCGTCGAAGTCGATGTAGAACGCGGTCAGCTCACCGCCCCAATGTTCATCGTTGTAGCGCGTGCCGATCTCGTAGGTCTTGGCCTTTTCCGGTTCCAGGCCGTTGGCGGTCGAGTTGCCGACGCCGCCCTGCCCCAGCTGGAAGTACTGCAGGCTGCCGAAGGAGGTTTCGTAGTTGGCGAACAGCTTCCAGGCATCGGAAAGGTGGTACATAACGCTCAACGCCGGCAGCGGCTCGTCGCTGCTGATGCTGCGGCTCTTGGCCTGGACCCGCACCCCATTGGTGCCCAGCACCGCGCGCTCGTGCCAGTCGGTGTTGATGTGCTCGAAGCGCAGGCCTGGCGTGATGGTCCAGTTGCCGATGTCGATCTTGTCATCGATGTAGTACGCGCTGGCTTCGGTTCCACCGGTACGGTCCTGGTAGACATGGCCGTCGGAGGTCGGAGTGACGGTCGGCACGTTGTCGATCAGCGCCAGGCGGCTGGCCTGCTCGTGCATGGCTTCCTTGAGGTAGCGGTAGCCGACGCTGACTTCCTGGGTCGCCTCGCCGGTGAAGAACAGCCGCGACAACCGTGGCTCGATGGCGAAGGTGTGATAGCTGCGCGGGAAGGACGACAGGGTCTTCTGGTCGCGGGCGGCGATGGTGCTGCCGCGGAAGCTGTCGGTGTAGTAGGTCTGCACCTCGAACTGGGTGACGTCGTCGATCTGCCGCAGGTACTTGAGCGACACGTCCTTGCGCCGGCCGCTGAAGTTGTCGTGGTCACGATCGGACTGGTACGGGTCGGCATCATACTGGGCCTGGGTCAGGCCACCGGGCATGTCGGCCTTGCCGTCGTAGTAGTGGAAGTTCAGCCACAGTTCATCCTGGTCGGTCGGCGCCCAGTGGGTCTTGAACAGCACGTCGTCGATATCGTTGCCGTTATTGCTGCGGCGGTAGCCGTTGCCATTGACCCCGGAATACAGCAGCGCCGCGCCGATGCCGTTGTCGGCGGTGCCGCCGAGGAAGGCCGTATCGATATGCTTCCAGCCGCCGTAGCGGGACGTCTCCAGGGTGGTGCCGATTTCGCCGGTGGCCTTTTCCGGGATCGCCCGGGTGACGAAGTTGATGACCCCGCCGACGTTCTGCGGCCCGTAGCGCACGGAGCCGGCACCGCGCACCACGTCGATGCTGTCGAGGTTGCCGGAGGAAATCGGTGCCATCGACAGCTGTGGCTGGCCGTAGGGTGCAAAGGCCGCCGGTATGCCGTCGATCAGCACCGTGGAGCGCGGCGACAGGCGCGAGGTCAGGCCGCGTACCCCGACATTGAGCGACAGGTCGCTGCCACCGGTACCGTTGGAGTCCTGCACCTGTACCCCGGGAATGCCCTTGAGCACATCGCGCACGTTCATCGCACCCTGCTCGATCATCGCCTCGCGGCGCACCACGGTGCGCGCGCCGGGATGGTTCTGCACCACCGCCTCCTGCGCGTCGCCGAGCCAGTCGCCGACCATGCTGATATCGGTCGCCGCCAGTTCCACGACCTCGCCGGAAGCCTGCGCCGAACGCAGGACCACGCTGCCCTGGGACATCTCGTAGGTCAGCCCGCTGCCCTGCAGCAAGGCTTGCAGCGCCTGCTCCGGCGTCAGGTTGCCGGACACCGCCGGAGCCTGCTTGCCGGCCACCAGCTCGGGGGTGAAGAACAGTTGCAGTGAGGTCTGCTGACCAAGCTGGTTCAGCGCGCTGGCCAACGACTGGGCCTGGATCTGGATGGGGGTCGGCGTCGAGTCGGCGTAGCTGTTGCCGATACCGGCGCTGACCGCCAGGGCCAGCGCCAGGGGCAGCCAGCGCGAGCGGCCGGCGGAACGCGGGGCATGCTTGTTGTTGTTCACGTCTTCGGGACTTCCTGAGAATGAAAATGCTTGGCAATTACAAGTCAGGCAGGAAGACGAACAACTGAAAAAATACCTGAATCTATTTTGCAATTATTTCCTGGGAGCCGTCGGCATGGGCCACCACGGACACCGGCAGGATGCTCGGCAAGGCCCGCAGCAGAGCGTCCGTGTCGTCGACACGGAAGGTGCTGCTGAGGCGCAGCTTCGCCACTTTCGGCGCCACTTTCAGCGGCTGCTGGCGATAGCGCGAGACCTCTTCGGCCACCTGGGCCAGGGAAGCGTCGTTGAACACCAGCTTGCCCGAGCGCCAGGCGGTCAGCGCGGCGGGATCCACCTTGTAGGCGGCGGCAACGTTGCCGTCTTCATCTATATGGGAACCGAGACCGGCGCTGAGCAGCGCCCGGGACTCGCCATGGCCCTGGACCCTGACCGAGCCCTGCTCCACCACCACCCGGGTCTGCCCGGGATCGCGGCGCACATCGAAGCGGGTGCCGGTCACGGTGACCGTGCCGTTGCCCGCGTCCACCACGAAGGGCCGCCCGCTGTCATGGGCGACGCTGAACATCACCTCGCCCTGGGCAAGGCGGATATCGCGCTGTCCGGCACTGAAACGCACTTCCAGGCGGGTCCGGCCATTGATCTCCAGGCGCGAGCCGTCCGGCAACACGACCTGGCGGCGTTCACCGAGGCCGGTCTGCAGTTGCTGGTAATGGTCGAGCGTGCCGTCCTGCCAGGTGAACCAGCCGAGGCCGACCGCAGCAGCCATGATGCCGGCGGCCAGTGCCTGGCGGATGAAGCGCCGACGCGGCAGGACGGCGACCGGATCCTCGACGCACAAGGCCTCGAGGCGCGCGCGGGGCAGCAGGTCGCTGGCCCGCCACAGCTCGGCCAGCATCCGGTATTCGTCACGATGCAGCGGATCCTGCGCCAGCCAGGCCTCGAACACCGCCTGCTGGCCGGGCGGCAACGGCCCGTCCTGAACCCGGGCGAACCATTCGGCCGCCTGCGCGCGCGCGGCCTCCTGGGGGCCGGAACTAGCGTCCTGATTCATGAATACCTTCGCCTGACTCATCTGTTCGCCACATCCAGGTGCTCGCGCAGATGGCGAAGCGTGCGGATCATATACTTTTCCACCATGTTCCTGCTCAGGCCCATGCGCTCGGCGATCTCCGCCTGGGTCAGGCCTTCGAGCTTCTGCCAGACGAACACCTTGCGGCAGTTCAGCGGCAACTCGGCCAGCGCCCGCTCGACGCTGTCGGCCAGTTGCAGGGCATTCATGTAGGCCTCCGGATCGTCGTCCACCGGCGGGGTCAGGTCCAGGGCCTGCTGTTCGAGGGACTGGCGACGGTCTTCGCGGCGATAACCGTCCACGGCGATATTGCGCGCAGTCTGGTGCAGGTAGGCGCGTGGTTGCTGCACCGCGCCGGGCTCGCTTTCCAGGACGCGGACAAAGGCATCGTGCGCGAGGTCCTCGGCCTGCTGGCGACTGCGCAGCTTGCGCGTCCAGGTGCCGATCAGCTCGTGATAGTGGTCGAGGAAGCCTTTGGGTCGAGACACGGTGGGAAGGTCGTCGTCAGGCAGTGGAAAAGTGTGCGAATAGTAATGTTTCTCGTTAACGCCGGCAAATCCGACCTTCGTCCGGCCGATCGGAGGTGCACCGGGCAAAATTTTTTCGCTGCAACTACGCACGCTTCAGGTGGCCATAAATATGAACACCCAGGGCATTCAAACACCCGCTCGAACACACTCGACAAACGGTCATATTTAATAAGTGAACAGTAACTTGAAGGGAAACGCGCCAATTGAAAGGCTGAGTGTCGAAGTTCGGGAAAAGTGAGCATTTCGCCAGCTATTCCACAATTCTTTACGCATCGGCGATCTGGCGGAACATATGGCTGTCACCTGGGTCGGTTATGAAAGGAACACGCCGACAACAGGTCGCCGAGGCGTGCGAAAAGGCGACATTTTTAGTTGATCTTGAACCCCTCAGGTCCTAAAGTTCGCGCCGAACGTCCATGCTGGAAACGATCCATCCGGCTCAAGTACTGACGACGAGACAGCAAGGTCACCCGCAGCAGCAATGTATCGCGCGCGGTTGACCTTTTTGCTTTCGGCGACATGCCTTGGGAAGTAGGCGAACCAAAGTGGGGATACGGAGGGCGTTCAGTTGCAGCCACTTATTCATTCAGTTTGCCCATGGAGTTCCCAGGTATGTCGATCCAGGTCGAAGACTACTTTGCGCGCGAAACCTTCCAGAAGATGAAGGCCTTCGCCGACAAGCAAGAAACCCCGTTCGTACTCATCGACACCCAGATGATCAGCCAGGCCTACGACGACCTGCGCGCCGGCTTCGAATTCGCCAAGGTCTACTACGCGGTCAAGGCCAACCCGGCGGTCGAGATCATCGACCTGCTGAAAGACAAAGGCTCGAGCTTCGACATCGCTTCGATCTACGAGCTGGACAAGGTGCTGGGCCGCGGTGTCACCGCCGACCGCATCAGCTACGGCAACACCATCAAGAAATCCAAGGACATCCGCTACTTCTACGAGAAGGGCGTGCGCCTGTACGCGACCGATTCCGAAGCCGACCTGCGCAACATCGCCAAGGCCGCCCCGGGTTCGAAAGTCTACGTACGCATCCTCACCGAAGGCTCCACCACCGCCGACTGGCCGCTGTCGCGCAAGTTCGGCTGCCAGACCGACATGGCCATGGACCTGCTGATCCTCGCCCGCGACCTGGGCCTGGTGCCTTACGGCATCTCCTTCCACGTCGGCTCGCAGCAGCGCGACATCTCGGTATGGGACGCCGCGATCGCCAAGGTCAAGGTGATCTTCGAGCGCCTGAAGGAAGAAGACGGCATCGAGCTCAAGCTGATCAACATGGGTGGCGGCTTCCCGGCCAACTACATCACCCGTACCAACAGCCTGGAAACCTACGCTGAAGAAATCATCCGCTTCCTCAAGGAAGACTTCGGCGACGACCTGCCGGAAATCATCCTCGAACCTGGCCGTTCGCTGATCGCCAACGCCGGCATCCTGGTCAGCGAAGTGGTGCTGGTGGCGCGCAAGTCCCGCACTGCGGTCGAGCGCTGGATCTACACCGACGTGGGCAAGTTCTCCGGCCTGATCGAAACCATGGACGAGTCCATCAAGTTCCCGATCTGGACCGAGAAGAAAGGCGAGAGCGAAGAAGTGGTCATCGCCGGCCCGACCTGCGACAGCGCCGACATCATGTACGAGCACTACAAGTACGGCCTGCCGCTGAACCTGGCGATCGGTGACCGCCTGTACTGGCTGTCGACCGGTGCCTACACCACCAGCTACAGCGCTGTGGAATTCAACGGCTTCCCGCCGCTGAAGGCCTACTACCTGTAAATGAAAAAAGGGGCTGAGTGATCAGCCCCTTTTTTTTGTGTGTCCTTTCGGGCCTCATCGCGGGTGAACCCGCTCCCACAGGGCCACAGTGATCTTGTGGGAGCGGGTTCACCCGCGATGAGGCCCGAAAGGCCACTACACCAGCTCAGCCAGGCGCTCCTTGTAGGCCCCCGCCATCGCCCGGATCTCCGGCTCCGCCGCCTGCTCCAGCGCCGGCCCGGCCACTCGCAGGAAATTGGCATTGCCGCCTTCGAGCGCCAGCTGCAACCACTTCAGCGCTTCTTCCAGTTCACCCTGCGCCGCCAGCACCCCCGCATGGCTGAACTGCCCACGAAAATCCCCGGCCTCTGCCGAACGTCGATACCACTCCCGTGCCGCCGGCAGGTTCGCCTGGCAATGCAGCCCTTCCTCCAGATAGCGCCCCAGCAGGTTCATCGATTTGGCATGTCCCATCTGCGCCGCGCGCCGGTAGCAGGCCAGCGCCAGCCCGTGGTCAAGGTCCACACCGCGTCCGGTAGCCAGCAGGTTTCCCAGGTTGTAGATCCCCCAGTCCAGCCCGCCATTGGCAGCATGCCGGTAATGCCGCGCGGCCTTGGGCAAGTCCACCTCGCCACCCCAGCCATGCTCCAGGCAGCGCCCGAGCATGTTGTGGGCCATTGCGCTGCCCTGCTGCGCCGCGATACCGAACCAGGTCCGCGCCAACGCCGGATCCTTCTCGATCCCGCGCCCGTCCAGCAGCACCTGCCCAAGCAACGCCTGGGCCTCGACCACGCCCTCGCCCGCCGCCATCAACAGGGCCTGGGCCGCCTTCGCCGGGCTGTGTTCGAGCATCCGTGCCAGCTCATCCGGGCCCACCACTTCCTCACGCCGTAACTGCAAAGCCATGTGTCAGACCTCGACCCAGCGCCGCAGCAGGTTGTGATAGGTGCCGGTCAATTGCAGCAGCGAGGGATGGTCCGGCACATCGGCCGTGAGCTGCTGGATCGCGCTGTCCATTTCGAACAGCAAGGCGCGCTGGCTGTCCTCGCGCACCAGGCTCTGGGTCCAGAAGAACGCCGCGTACCGTGCGCCACGGGTCACCGGATTGACCCGATGCAGGCTGGTGCCCGGATACAGCACCATATCCCCCGCCGTCAGCTTGACCCGCTGCAGGCCATAGGTGTCCTGGATTTCCAGCTCGCCGCCGTCGTAGTCCTCCGGGTCGCTGAAGAACAGGGTCGAGGACAGGTCGGTACGCACCCGCTCCACACTGCCCTTGGGCTGGCGCACGGCATTGTCGATGTGGAAACCGAAGTTGCCGCCTTCGCGGTAGCAGTTGATCAAGGGCGGAAACACCTTGTGCGGCAGCGCCGCCGACATGAAGCGCGGGTTGCTCCATAACCGCTCGATCATTGCCGCCCCGATTTCCTTGGCCAGCGGATGGCCCTCGGGCAGTTGCAGATTGTGCTTGGCCTTGGCCGACTGGTAACCCGCAGTGATCCGGCCGTCGGCCCAGTCGGTCTGCTCCAGTGCCTCGCGGATGCGCAGCACTTCCTCGCGATTGAACAGGCCGGGAATGTGTAAAAGCATGGCGATCTGGCACCTGGGCGGAAAAGATGCCAATGGTATTGATTCTTATCCAGCCATCACAAGCCCCAGCCGAGGGACGGCCGTTGATCCTTGGCAAAATTTCGTGAAAAAGATGTAAAGAATGTAAATGCAACACTTTCTCAATTGTGACTGCCAATCACTTGCTCTTATATTCGCCCCCCTCGAAACCTTGGGAGGGGGTCCACCTGATGTCGCGTCAATTCGTTCCAGCCACTGTCAGTTCGCCGCGCTTGCTCGCATCCGCCATCGGTGTCGCCATCACCGCCACGTCCGCTGCGCACCTGGCCTATGCCGAGCCAGCACCTGCCAAGCCGGCCGGTCCGTTGACCCTCGATGCCACCAGCATCAATGCCCAGGCCGAGCAGGCCAGCACCGACTATAAGGTCGAGCGCGCCTCCTCGCAGAAATACACCGCCCCGCTGGTCGATACGCCGCGCTCGGTCACCGTGGTTCCGCAACAGGTGCTCAAGGACACCAATGCCCTGACCCTGCAGGACGCCCTGCGCACCGTGCCCGGCATTACCTTCGGCGCAGGCGAAGGCGGCAACCCGCAAGGCGACCGGCCATTCATCCGCGGTTTCGACGCGCAGAACGACACCTACATCGATGGCGTGCGCGATACCGGCGCGCAAACCCGCGAAATCTTCGCCGTGGAATCCATCGAAGTCAGCAAGGGCCCGAATTCGGCGGTTGGCGGCCGTGGCGCGGCCGGCGGCAGCATCAACCTGGTGAGCAAGAAAGCCCACCTGGGCAACTCGTTCGACGGCGGCTTCACCTGGGGCTCCGACCAGACGCAGCGCTACACCCTCGACGGCAACTATCAATTCAGCGACACCGTTGCCGGCCGCCTGAACCTGATGAGCCACGAAAGCAACGTCGCCGGCCGCGACAAGGTCAACTACGACCGCTGGGGCATCGCCCCGTCCCTGGCCTTCGGCCTGGGCACCGATACCCGGCTCAACCTCGACTGGTACCACGTCGAGAGCGACGACCTGCCGGACTCCGGCGTGCCCTACACCTACTCCGGCAGCAATCGCACCTCGGCCAACCCGGACAAGCCTTATTCCGGTGGCGACCACAGCAACTTCTACGGCCTGACCGACCGCGACTTCCGCAAGGCGCGCACCGATATCGCCACCATCGCCATCGAGCACGACCTGACCGACGCGCTGACCATCAAGAACACCCTGCGCCACGGCAATTCGATGCAGGACTACATCCTGACCCAGCCCGACGACTCCAAGGGCAACGTCAACAACGGCAGCGTCTGGCGCCGGGCTAATACCCGGGTGGGCAACACCTCCACCACCACCAACCAGACCGACCTGTTCGGCGACATCTACATCGCCGGCTTCAAGAACAGCTTCTCCACCGGTATCGAGTTGAGCCGCGAAGAGAGCGAGCGTTCGACCTATGACGTCAATACCGACACCACGCCAGCGACCCCGATCACACCGACCGTGCCATCCAGCACCAATTGCACCCCGGCGATGATCGTATCCAGCGGCTACAACTGCACCTCGCTGAGCAACCCGAACCCGGACGATCCGTGGAACGGTTCGATCGCACGCAACTACGGCGGCACCACCACCAAGGGCAAGACCCGCGCCCTCTATGTGTTCGACACCCTTGAGCTGACCCCGCAGTGGCTGGTCAACATGGGCCTGCGCTACGACCACTTCGACACCGAGTACCGCACCTACGGCGCCAACGGTGCCACCACCGTAAGCAAGACCGGCGTGCGCGCCGAGGGCAAGGACACCAGCGAATTCGTTACCGGCCAGTTGGGCCTGGTCTGGAAACCGGCCGACAACGGCAGCGTTTATGTCTCCTACGCCACCGCTGCTACCCCGCCGGGTGCAATGCTGGGTGAAGGCACGGAAGGCAACCTCCTGCCCAACAGCACCGATCGCAACGGCGTCCTGCTGGGCAGCGACATGGAGCCGGAAGAAACCACCAACTACGAAGTCGGTACCAAGTGGGACCTGCTGGACAACCGCCTGTCCCTGACCGGTGCGATCTTCCGCACCGAGAAAGACAACGCCCGCGTCCAGGTCAACACCAACACCTACGAGAACATCGGCACCACCCGCGTCGACGGTATCGAGCTGTCGGCCAGCGGCAAGCTCACCGAGAAATGGCAGGTCTTCGCCGGCTACGCCTACATGGAAGGCCGGCAGATCGACGGCGGCCCGCTGGGCAAGGCCAACGACGGCAATCAACTGCCTAACCTGCCGAACAACTCGGCCAGCCTGTGGACTACCTACCAGATCACGCCGAAGTTCACCATCGGTGGCGGCGCCTTCTACACCGATGAGGTGTTCGGCAACGTGGCCAACACCACCAAGGTCGACAGCTACGTGCGCTATGACGCCATGGCCGCCTACAAGCTGACCAAGAACGTCGACCTGCAACTGAACGTGCAGAACCTGACCAACGAGGTCTACTACGACAAGGCGTTCTCCACCCACTTCGCCAACCAGGCGGCGGGGCGTACCGCACTGCTGACCACCAGCGTTCACTTCTAAGGTTTTCGCCGGTCTGGCCCTTGCCCCGTTCATTTCGATGAGCGGGGCTTTTGTGTGTCAAGGCATGTGTAGCAAGGCATAATGCGCGACTAATTCGCATTCCCAGAAACATTCCCAGGTGGTCGATGTGCTGAAAAAGACGCTGTTCCAATTGCACTGGTTCTTCGGCATCACCGCCGGGCTGGTGCTCGCGCTGATGGGCATCACCGGCGCAGCGTACTCGTTCCAGGATGAAATCCTCCGGGCCATCAACCCGCAGGTGCTCAAGGTCCAGGTGCGCGAAGGCGGCGTGCTGGCGCCGACCGAGCTGGTGCGGCGGGTCGAGGAAAGCGAAGGCAAGAAGGTCTCGATGATCTGGGTCGAGACCAAGAGTGATGCCGCCGCGCGGATCTTCTTCACTCCGCCGCCGGGCGAGCGGCGTGGCCAGCTGCGCTATGTCGATCCTTATACCGGCGCCTTCCAGGGCGACGTAGTGGGCCAGGACTTTTTCAACCTGATGCTCAACCTGCACCGCTTCCTGACCCTCGGCGACACCGGCCGGCAGATCACCGGCGCCTGCACCCTGATCCTGGTGTTCTTCTGCCTGTCCGGGCTGTATCTACGCTGGCCGCGCCAGGCGCTGAACTGGCGCACTTGGCTGACCCTCGACTGGGCGAAAAAAGGCCGTGCCTTCAACTGGGACCTGCACGCAGTGTTCGGCACCTGGTGCCTGCTGTTCTACCTGCTGTTCGCCCTGACCGGATTGTTCTGGTCCTACGAGTGGTACCGCGAGGGGCTGAGCCGGCTGCTGGCGGACAAACCGCCGGCTGGCCAGCAGCAACAGAAACGCGAAGGCCGTGGCGGCCACGGTGGCCCGCCCAAGGCCGACCCGAACGCCCCGGCGCTGGTGGTGGACTACGACGCCATCTGGGCCAGCCTGCAAAAAGCCGCCGGCCCCGGCCTGAGCGCCTATAACCTGCGCCTGCCAGCGGCAGGCGGACAGCCGGCGACGCTCTTCTACCTGCTGTACGACGCTGCCCACGAACGCGCCCTCAACACCCTGACCATCGACCCGGCCAACGGCCAGGTGAAACGCCAGGAGGTGTACAACGACAAGTCGTTCAAGGCGCAATTGCTGACCAGCATCTATGCCCTGCACGTAGGCAGCTATTGGGGCCTGCCGGGTCGCATCATCCTGACCATCGCCAGCCTGGGCATGCCACTGTTCTTCGTCACCGGCTGGCTGCTGTACCTCGACCGTCGCCGCAAGAAGCGCCAGATCCGTGCCGCACGCAGCGGCCTGGCCCAGGGAAGCGACGAGGCCGGCGGCTGGCTGGTGGGCTTCGCCAGCCAGAGCGGTTTCGCCGAGCAGCTGGCCTGGCAAAGCGCCGGGCAATTGCAGGCGGCCGGCCTGCCGGTACGTGTGCAAGCGCTGGCGTCGCTGAGCGAGGACGATCTGCGCCAGGCCGGGCGGGCGCTGTTCGTGGTCAGCACCTTCGGCGACGGCGAAGCCCCGGACAGCGCCCGAGGATTCGAACGCAAGGTGCTGGGCCAGGCATTGTCGCTGCAAGGGCTGAACTACTCGTTGCTGGCCCTGGGCGATCGCCAGTACCCGCACTTCTGCGGCTTCGGTCGGCGCCTGCATGCCTGGCTCGGCGAGCGTGGCGCCCACGCCCGCTTCGCCCCGGTGGAAGTGGACAGCGCCGATCCGCTGGCTCTGCAACGCTGGCAGCAGCAGTTGGCAGAACTGAGCGGCAGCGTCGTGGTGCCGGTGTGGCAGGCGCCCGAATTTGCGCCATGGACATTGAAACATCGCGAACTGCTGAACCCGGGCAGCCAGGGCTCGCCGGTATTCCTTCTGGGCCTGACTGCGCCGACGCCGTCGCAATGGGAAGCGGGCGATCTGGTGGAAATCATGCCGCGTCAGGCACCGGCTACCGTCGAGCGCTTCCTCGAGGGTCTGGGGCTGGACGGTAACACTCAAGTGCAACTGGCTGGCCTGGATGAATCACTGGCTGCCGCCCTCGCCGGCCGGCAACTGCCGGTCAGCCGCGAGCATCTGGTTGGCCTGCATGCCCAGGCGCTGGTGGATGCGCTGATTCCGATCGATGCGCGGGAGTATTCCATCGCTTCGATTGCGGCTGACGGCGTACTGGAACTAATCGTGCGTCAGGAACGGCACCCGGACGGCAGCCTGGGGCTGGGGTCTGGCTGGCTGACCGAGCATATGGCGCCGGGCAGCACCGTCAGCCTGCGTCTGCGTCGCAACAGCGGTTTCCATCTGCCGGCGGATGCGGTGCCGATGATCCTGATCGGCAACGGCACCGGCCTGGCGGGGTTGCGCAGCTTGCTCAAGGCGCGAATCGCTGCCGGTGAGCAGCGTAACTGGCTGCTGTTCGGGGAACGCAATGAAGCCCATGACTTCCACTGCCGGGACGAACTGCAAGGCTGGCTGGCCACTGGCGACCTGGCGCGCCTGGACCTGGCGTTCTCGCGGGACCAGGCGGAAAAGGTGTATGTGCAGGACCTGTTGCTGCAGCGGGGCGAGGAACTGAAGCGCTGGCTGGCCGACGGTGCGGCGATCTATATCTGCGGCAGTTTGCAGGGGATGGCGGGTGGCGTGGATGCGGCGCTCAACGGGTTGCTCGGTGAGGCGGCTGTGGAAGAGTTGATCGAGCTGGGGCGCTATCGCCGGGACGTCTACTGAGTATTCGAGGGCCTCATCGCTGGCAAGCCAGCTCCCACAGGGATCTGTGGGAGTCCGCCCAGCCTTTCAGGCTGCACTGTCGCGCAGAGAACAGCTCCAAAGTACGACGCGTACCCTGTGGGAGCGGGTTTACCCGCGATTGCTATGGTGAATTCACTACTGCAATCGCGGGTGAACCCGCTCCCACAAGGTCCCTGCAAATCAAAGAGTTATGTTTTGTTCTATGGGAGCTGGCTTGCCAGCGATAGGGCCCTCAGGAACTCAGTGAAGCTCGAAGGTATCGGCATCCAGGTTCGCCGGAAAACGCGTCCGGTAGGCCGCCAGGTCCGCCGAATTCAGCACCGCGGTGAACACCCCGTCCGCTTCCCCCGCACTCAGCAGGCTTTCACCCTGGAAGTCCAGCACCTGGCTGTCGCCGCTGTAGGCGAAGCCCTTGCCGTCCGTGCCGACCCGGTTCACCGCCGCCACGTAGCACAGGTTCTCGATGCCCCGCGCCGGCAGCAATCGGTTCCAGTGCTGGCGGCGCGCCGCCGGCCAGTTGGCGGTGTACAGCAGCAGGTCGGTGTCCTGGGCGTCGCGGCTCCACACCGGGAAACGCAGGTCGTAGCAGATCAGCGGACGGATCCGCCAGCCCTTGAGCTCGAACTGCACCTGGCGCTCGCCCGGGGTGTAGTGCTTGTGTTCGCCGGCCATGCGGAACAGGTGACGTTTGTCGTAGTGCAGAATTTCGCCGTCCGGACGCGCCCAGAGCAGGCGATTGCGGTGGCTGCCATCGGCGGCCTGGATGATCACGCTGCCGGTGATCACTGCATCGAGGCGCCTGGCCTGGGCTTTGAGCCAGGCGTAGGTGGGGCCGTTTTCCGGCTCGGCGAGGCGTTCGGACTCCATGGAGAAACCGGTGGTGAACATCTCCGGCAAGATCACCAGGTCAGCGCCTTTGGCCTGGTCCAACAAGGCTTCGAAGTGCTCGTAATTGCCCTGGCGGTCCTGCCAGACCAGGCTGGTCTGGACCAGGGCGACGCTCAGGTTGGGCAGGTTGCTCAGATCGCGCATAGTTTTTCCGCTGCCTCGCGCAGCGTCTCCTCGCGTTTGGCGAAACACAGGCGCACCAGGCGCTGCTCGGGAATGGGTTGCTGGTAGAACACCGACACCGGAATGGTCGCCACGCCATGCTCACGGGTCAGCCACAGGGCCATGTCGACATCGTTGAGGTCAGGGCGGATGGTCGAATAGTCCACCAGTTGGAAATAGGTGCCCGCCGAACGCTTGAAGCTGAAACGGGACGGGCCAAGCAGATCGCAGAACAGGTCGCGCTTGGCCTGGTAGAAGGCCGGCAATTGCTCGATATGCTCGGGATGTTCGGCCATGAAGTCGGCCAGCGCCCACTGCAGCGGGGTCACGCCGCAGAAATTGACGTACTGGTGGACCTTGCGCAGTTCGCCGCTCAGTGCCGGCGGCGCAACGACGTAACCGGTTTTCCAGCCGGTGACGTGGTAGGTCTTGCCGAACGAGCTGACCACGAACGCCCGCGGGTAAAGGGCTTCATGGCTCAGCACGCTGGCATGGGCGACGCCGTCGAACACCAGGTGTTCGTAGACTTCGTCGCTGATCAGGTAGATATCGCGGTCGGCGATCAGGGCCGCCAGTTGATCGAGGTCGGCACGGGTGATCAGCGCGCCGCTGGGGTTGTGCGGCGAGTTGATGATGACCATGCGCGTGCGCGGGCCCAGGGCATCGCTGAATTTCTGCCAGTCGATGCTGAAATCCACCGGGTCCAGTTGCACATGCACGCAACGGCCACCGGCCAGTTCCACCGCGGGTTCGTAGCTGTCGTAGCTGGGATCGAAGACGATGACCTCGTCACCGCTGCGGATCACCGCCTGGATGGCGCAGAAGATGCCTTCGGTCGCCCCGGGAACGATGGTCACTTCATGGTCGGCATCGACACCGACGCCGTAATGCCGGGCGATCTTGGCCGCGACCTGCTGGCGCAACGCGGGCAGGCCGGTCATCGGCGAATACTGGTTATGCCCGGCGCTGACATGCCGTCCCACCGCATCGAGCAGGGCCTGCGGGCCATTGAAATCCGGGAAACCCTGGGACAGGTTCAACGCCCCGGTCTGCACCGCGAGCTGAGACATGGTAGTGAAGATGGTCGTGCCGACATTCGGCAGCTTGCTGCTGATCATGAAGCCCTCTTTCCTGCGGACCCGGCCCAGGCACGGTAAGCCGTCGAGCATAGCGGATCGGACAGTCAGGAAAAAGGTTGAAACACAAGGCCGGCGGCGCGGGTGCCAGCCCGCGCCGCCACGAGATTACTTGCGCTTGTCCTTGCGCTTCTTCTCGGCCTTCTTGTGGTGCGACATCAACCGGCGCTTCTTGTTGACCTGGCGGTCGGTGAGGGTGTTCTTGTTACCCTCGAACGGGTTGTCGCTGCCCTTGTACTCGATGCGGATCGGCGTACCGACCAGCTTGAGCACGCGGCGGTAGGTGTTTTCCAGGTAACGCGAGTACGAGCGCGGGACCTTCTCCACCTGGTTGCCGTGGATCACGATGATCGGCGGGTTGGCGCCACCAAGGTGGGCGTAGCGCAGCTTGATGCGACGGCCGTTGACCATCGGTGGCTGGTGCTCGCTGACCGCGTCTTCGAGGATCTGGGTCAGGCGGCTGGTCGGCCAGCGGGTGACCGCCGACTTGAACGAGTTCTGCACCGACTGGTACAGGTTGCCCACGCCGGTGCCGTGCAGCGCCGAGATGAAGTGGATATCGGCGAAGTCGACGAAGAACAGCCGGCGTTCCAGCTCGGTCTTCACGTAGTCGCGCTCGCTCGGCTGCATGCCGTCCCACTTGTTCAGGGCGATGACGATGGCGCGACCGGCTTCCAGTGCGAAGCCCAGCAGGTTGAGGTCATGATCGACCACGCCTTCGCGGGCATCCATGACGAAGATCACCACGTTGGCGTCCTTGATCGCCTGGAGCGTCTTCACCACCGAGAATTTTTCGACTTCCTCGTGGATCTTGCCGCGCTTGCGCACGCCGGCGGTGTCGATCAGGGTGTACTTCTCTTCGTTGCGCTCGAAGGGAATGTAGATACTGTCGCGGGTGGTGCCGGGCTGGTCGTAGACCACCACGCGCTCTTCACCGAGCATGCGGTTGACCAGGGTCGACTTGCCGACGTTGGGCCGACCGATGATGGCGATCTTGATGCCGTCCTTCTCGCTCGGGCCGGGGATGCGCGTGGCTTCCTCGCCTTCGGCGACGTTCTCGTCGAGGGACTCTTCTTCCTGGTCGCGCGGCACGTCACCGAGCACCGTCTCCATCAGGGCATTGATGCCGCGGCCTTGCGAACCGGCAACCGGAATGGCGTTGCCCATGCCCATGGGGGCGAATTCGGCGCGGGCGGTGTCCGGGTCGATGTTGTCGATCTTGTTCGCCACCAGGAACGACTGCTTGTTCCGCTTGCGCAGGTGCTCGGCAATCATCTGGTCGGCGGCGGTCAGGCCGGCACGGGCATCGACCAGGAACAGCACGTAGTCGGCTTCTTCGATAGCCATGAGCGACTGCTCGGCCATTTTCTCGTCCATGCCCGCCTCGTCACCGGTGATACCGCCGGTGTCGATCAGGATGTAGGAACGGCCCTGCCAGCGCGCTTCGCCGTACTGGCGGTCGCGGGTCAGGCCCGAGAGGTCGCCGACGATGGCGTCGCGGGTCTTGGTCAGGCGGTTGAACATGGTGGACTTGCCGACGTTCGGGCGACCCACCAGGGCGATTACGGGAACCATGCGGCTCTCCATTGGGTAAATTCAAGAAATACAAAGGCCGCTGCGAGGCAGCGGCCGAAGTTGCGGGCAACGTCTCTCGACGTCGCGGCCCGGGGCCCGAAAGCCCCAAGCATAGACTTACTTGATGGTCAGCGCCTCGAGCGTACCGCTGTTGCCAAACACGTAGATCATGTTGCCTTCGACCAGCGGACGGGCACGCAGGCCATCGCTGTCGATGCGCTCGCGACCGACGAAACGACCGTCCACCTGGCTGAGCAGGTGCAGGTAGCCTTCGAAGTCACCGACCGCCACGTAGCTGGAGAAGACTTCCGGCGCCGACAGTTGACGGCGGGCCATCTGGTCGTTGCTCCACAGTGCCGAGGACGAACGCTCGTCGATGCCTTCGACGGTGCCCGAGGCCTCGCTCACGTAGACGTTGCCGAAGCCCTGGGCCACACCGGTGTAGCTGGAGGCATCACGCTGCCACAGCACCCGGCCGGACTCCAGGTCCAGGCCGGCGACGCGACCCTGGTAGGTGGCGACGTACAGGGTGCCGCCGGACAGCAGCAGGCCGCCGTCGATGTCGACCACGCGGTCCAGCTCCGAACGACCCTGCGGGATGGCAACGCGTTGCTCCCACACAGGTACGCCGTTGCTGGTGTCCAGGGCGATTACCTTGCCGCTGGACAGGCCGGCCACCGCCAGGCGATTGGTCACGATCGGCGCACCGGTACCACGCAGGGTCAGGACCGCAGGCGTGCTGTCGTAGATCCAACGACGGTCGCCAGTAGCGGCGTCGAGGCCGATCAGGCGGTCGTCCTGGGTCTGCACGACCACCACGTCCCCGTTGGTGGCCGGCGGGGCCAGCACTTCGCTGGTCACCCGGGCAGTCCATTTCTGCTCGCCGGTGCTGGAGTCAAGGGCGATCACCTCACCCTTGAGGGTGCCCAGCAGGACCATGCCGTAGCCCACGCCGACGGCGCCGGAGACCGGTTTTTCCAGGTCCTTCTTCCAGATCACGTCGCCGTTCATGCGATTGAGCGACATGACCACGCCGGTCACGTCGGACGCGTAGATGCGGTCGTTCTCGATGGCCGGAACCAGCATGTTGTAAGTTTCGCCCTGACCGTCACCGATCGAGCGGCTCCACTGCTTCTGCAAGACCACCTCTTCGGTGAACTTGGTCAGCTCGGCCGGAGGCAGTTCCTTCTTGCTGTTGCTGCTGCAACCCGCGGCCAGGATGGCCAGGGTCAGCACTGCTGCATGTTTCCAACCGATCACGTCACGCATCCCCTTTGGCCAGGTCGTCGAGCTTGAGTTGCAGGCCACCTACCGCGTCGTCATCCGACAGCGCAGCCTTGGCCTTTTCATATGCAGCATGCGCCTCGTCGGCACGGCCCAGTTGCACCAGCAGGTCGCCCTTGAGCTCCTCGCGGGTGGCAACGAACGCCTTGTCGGCGTCGCCGTCGAGCAGTTTCAGGGCCTCCTCGGCCTTGTTCTGCGCACCCAGCACGCGCGCCAGGCGCTGGCGGGAAATCTCGCCAAGGGTCGCGTCGGCCGGCTTGTCGTAGATGCTCTTCAGCTCGGCAGCAGCGTCGTCCAGCTTGCCGCTGTCCACCGCCACCTTGGCGACGAACAGGCTGCCGTACTGGGCGTAGGCGGTTCCACCGAACTCGCTTTTCAGCTTGCCCGACAGCTCGGCGACCTTGGCCGTGTCCGGCGTGCCGGTCGGCGTCAGGGTGGTTTCCAGCAGAGCCTGGTAAAGGTTCGAGGCGCCTTGCGACTGGTTGTTCTGGTACTTGTGCCAGGCCTGCCAGCCAAACACCGCCACCAAGGCCAGCAGACCGCCAGTTACCAGTGGCTTGCCGTTACGCTCCCACCAGTCCTTGAACGCGGCCAGTTGTTCATCATCGGTACTCGACACCCCAATACTCCTTTCGACAATTCGGTCAGTGGGCGCTTACGCCTGCGCGAGGGAAGCTTCCAGGTGCTCGGTCAGAGCATCCCAGGCAATGTTTTGTTGTTCACCCTGACCACGCAGGGGTTTAAAACCTACCACTTGTTGCGCCAGTTCGTCCTCTCCGAGGATCAGGGCGTACAGGGCATTGCTCTTGTCGGCCTTCTTGAACTGGCTCTTGAAACTGCCGCCACCGGCGTTGACCTGCAGGCGTAGGCCCGGCAGGCGGTCGCGCAGGCGCTCGCTCAGTTGCAGGCCGGCCAGCTCGGCGGCGTCACCGAAGGCGCAGAGATAGACGTCGATCTGGCGGGAAATCGATTCCGGCACCAGTTCGAGGGTTTCCAGCAGCAGGATCAGGCGCTCGATGCCCATGGCAAAACCAACGCCCGGGGTCGGCTTGCCGCCCATCTGCTCGACCAGGCCGTCGTAGCGGCCACCGGCGCAGACGGTGCCCTGGGCGCCGAGTTTGTCGGTGACCCACTCGAACACGGTCTTGCTGTAGTAGTCGAGGCCGCGCACCAGCTTGGTGTTGATCAAGTACGGAATGCCGGCGGCATCGAGGCGGGCCTTGAGGCCTTCGAAGTGCACGCGGGACGCTTCGTCCAGGTAGTCTTCCAGCTTCGGCGCGCCGACCAGGGCGGCCTGGGTGCCGGCGTCCTTGCTGTCGAGGATGCGCAGCGGGTTGCTCTTCAGGCGGCGCTGGCTGTCTTCGTCCAGTTGCTCAAGGCGGGCGGACAGGAACTCCACCAGGGCGTCGCGGTAGCGGGCCCGGGCCTCGCTGGTACCCAGGCTGTTCAGCTCCAGGGTGACGGCGTCGCGCAGGCCCAGCAGGCCCCAGAGGCGCCAGGTCAGGACGATCAGCTCGGCATCGATGTCCGGCCCTTCGAGGTTGAACACCTCGATGCCGATCTGGTTGAACTGGCGATAACGGCCCTTCTGTGGGCGCTCGTGGCGGAACATCTGGCCGATGTACCAGAGCTTCTGCACTTCGCCGTTGCCGCTGATGCCGTGCTCCAGCACCGCACGCACGCAGGACGCGGTGCCTTCCGGGCGCAGGGTCAGGGAATCGCCGTTGCGGTCGGTGAAGGTGTACATCTCTTTTTCGACGATGTCGGTCACTTCACCGATGGAGCGCTTGAACAGCTCGGTGAATTCGACGATCGGCATGCGGATCTGGCGGTAGCCGTAGGTGTCCAGCAGGCCCGCCACGGTGCTTTCGAAGTAGCGCCACAGGGGCGTCTGCTCGGGCAGGATGTCGTTCATGCCACGGATGGCTTGCAGCGATTTGCTCACGAAAGGTCCTTAACGAAATCTGTAGCGGTCAACCGCGGGCAATCAGTGCCGCGTCGGTCTCGGCCTTCTCGGCCGCTTTCTGGCGGATGAGCTTCTCGAGGTCGTCCACCAGGTTGTCATTGGTCAGCTTCTGCGCCGGCTTGCCGTCGATGTAGACCAGGTTCGGCGTGCCGCCGGTCAGGCCGACATGGGCTTCCTTGGCTTCGCCAGGGCCGTTGACCACGCAGCCGATCACCGCGACATCCATGGGCACCAGCAGGTCTTCCAGACGGCCTTCCAGCTCGTTCATGGTCTTGACCACATCGAAGTTCTGCCGCGAGCAGCTCGGGCAGGCGATGAAGTTGATGCCGCGGGAACGCAGGTGCAACGACTTGAGGATGTCGTAGCCGACCTTCACTTCCTCGACCGGGTCGGCCGCCAGCGAGATGCGGATAGTATCGCCAATCCCGTCGGCGAGCAGCATACCGAGGCCGACCGCCGATTTCACCGTGCCCGAACGCAGGCCACCGGCTTCGGTGATACCCAGGTGCAAGGGCTGGACAATCTGCTTGGCCAGCAGCCGGTAGGCTTCGACGGCCATGAACACGTCGGAGGCCTTCACGCTGACCTTGAAGTCCTGGAAATCAAGGCGATCGAGGTGCTCCACGTGACGCAGCGCCGACTCCACCAGCGCGGCCGGGGTCGGCTCGCCGTACTTCTTCTGCAGGTCCTTTTCCAGGGAGCCTGCGTTGACGCCGATGCGGATCGGGATGCCACGGTCGCGGGCGGCATCGACCACCGCGCGCACACGGTCTTCGCGGCCGATGTTGCCCGGATTGATGCGCAGGCAGTCGACGCCCAGTTCGGCGACGCGCAGGGCGATGCGGTAGTCGAAGTGGATGTCGGCGACCAGCGGCACGCTGACCTGCTGCTTGATGCGACCGAAGGCCTCGGCGGCGTCCATGTCCGGGACCGAGACGCGGACAATGTCCACGCCGGCATCGATCAACCGGTTGATCTGCGCCACGGTGGCGGCGACATCGTTGGTGTCGGTGTTGGTCATGCTCTGGACGGCGATGGGAGCATCGCCGCCGACAGGTACGTTACCCACCCAGATTTTCCGGGATTCGCGACGCTTGATCGGAGATTCGCCGTGCATGAGTTACTGCCCCAACTTCAGGCGAGCGGTCTCGCCACTGGTGAACGGTGCGATATCGACGGCCTGGCCGTTGTAGCTGACCTGAGCACCGCGGGCCACGCCCAGGCGCACGGCGAACGGCGGCTTGCCAGCGAGCTCGAGGTTTTCGCCCTTGCGCTTGATACCGCTGTAGAGGAGCTTGCCGTTGCCGTCGGTGACCGAGGTCCAGCAATCGGCGGTGAACTGGATGCTGACCTGGCCGCTGCCTGCAACAGGGGCTGCCGGTACGGAAGGTGCGGGAATGGCAGGTGCTGGAGTGGCCGGCACGGTTGGCGCGGGTGCGGTGGCCGCCGGAGCGACCGGCGTGACCGGTGCCGGCGTGGCCGCAGCATGGGCAACCGGCGCAGTGGCGGCTGCCGGAGCGGCCGGCGCGGCGGTTGCGGCTGGAGCGCTGGCAACCGGCGCCGCCGGGGCTTGCGATGCGGTTTCGCCTGCCGACGCTGGCTCGGTGACCGGAGCAACGGCTTCAGGCTGCTGCGCCTCGGTCACGGCCTGGTCTTCGGGCTCGTCCAGCGGATGAATCTGGGTAGTGCCGTCGGCGCTTTCCACTTCGATGTGTTCCGGCGCGGCGCTGAACAGGTCCCTGGTGGCGTTCGCGCTCTGGTCTTTCCACCAGACGAAACCACCGCCAATGACCACCACCAGCAACAGCAGGCTGACGATGCGCAGGATGTTGTGGGACAGGCGCACCGGCTCTTCGATACGCCCGAGGGCGTGCACGTCGCTGCCCTGGGCATGGGTGCCGGTGCACAGGTCGAAGGCCTGGACCAGGGCGGCCTGATCCATGTCGAGCAGTTTGGCGTAGGCGCGGATATAGCCGCGGGCGAAGGTATGCCCCGGCAGCTTGTCGAAGGCGCCGGCCTCGAGATTGTTCAGGGAACTCACGGTCAGGTTGAGCTTGCGGGCCACTTCGGCCTGCGACCAGCCCCGGCTTTCACGGGCCTGGCGCAGGGTCTCACCGGGATTTTCGCGAGTCGCTGCTGCTGCTTCGGGATGCGCCGCTTTCATCATTGCTCCGACAGGTATTGCTGATATTCCGGCGTACCGGGATAAAGTCGTTGTAATTGCAGGCCCAGTTCGGCGGCCTTGTTTCGTTCATCGAAGACGGTCGCCAGGCGATTGCCGAGCAACAGGCTGCGGGCGCTCGGTTCACTCAGCCGGCTGTGCCGGTCGTAGAACTCGCGAGCTGGCACATAATGCCTGTCTTCGTAAGACATCTCAGCCATTTCCAGCAATGCACGCGGCTGCTGGCGGTTGAGACGCAAAGCCTTTTCCAGGTATTCCCGCGCCTGGTCGCGCTGGCCCATGCGCAGGGCCGTCAGCCCGAGGTTCTCGAACACCCGGGACCGCTCAGGATACAGGGTATCGGCCGAAGCCTGGCGAAACATCTGCTGCGCCTTGGCATATTGCCCCTGGGCGTAGAGAAAACTGCCGTAGTTGTTACGGATTCGCGCATCGTGGGGGCTGGCCGACAGGGCCTGGCGGAAATGCCGGTCGGCCAGCCCGGTTTCGCCTTCACGCTGAAACACCAGGGCCAGGGCCGCATTGACCTCGGCATCGTTGCCACCCAGGTCGAGGGCCTGTTTCAAGGGAACCTTGGCGCGCTCGGTATAGCCTTGCTGCAGATAACCCAACCCCAACTGCACGTAGGCCTGGCGGGCCTCGTCGCGCCTTGCCTGCGGGCCGGGACCGCCGGAGCTGACGCAGCCGCTCAGCAGCGTCGTCAGCAGAACAAGCGGCAGCGCGGCGCGCAGGGTCATGGCCGCCCTCGTCTCAGTTGCCCGCCACGCCGCTGGAATCGGCGTCGGCGTTCAGTTGCCGCACGGCGATGTAGCGCTCACTGCGACGGGTACGGTCCATCACCTGGCCGACCAGCTGGCCGCACGCGGCGTCGATGTCCTCGCCGCGGGTGGTGCGCACGGTCACGTTGTAGCCGGCGTTGTGCATGTAGTCCTGGAAACGGCGGATGGCATTGTTGCTCGGCCGCTCGTAACCGGAATGCGGGAACGGGTTGAACGGGATCAGGTTGATCTTGCACGGAACGTCCTTCAACAGCTCGGCCATTTCCTTCGCATGTTCGAGCTGGTCGTTGACGTCCTTGAGCAGGGTGTACTCGATGGTCAGCACGCGCTTCTCGCCGAGTTCCGACATGTAGCGCATGCAGGAGTCGAGGACGACCTTGAGCGGGTACTTCTTGTTGATCGGCACCAGTTCGTTGCGCAGCGCGTCGTTCGGCGCGTGCAGCGAGAGGGCCAGGGAGACGTCGATGTGCTTGGCCAGCTCATCGATCATCGGCACCACGCCGGAGGTGGACAGGGTCACCCGGCGCTTGGAGATGCCATAGCCGAGGTCGTCCATCATCAGGTGCATGGCGGCGACCACGTTGTCGAAGTTCAGCAGCGGCTCGCCCATGCCCATCATCACCACGTTGGTGATGGCGCGGTCGATGGTGGCCGGTACGGAGCCGAACGACTTGTTGGCAATCCACACCTGGCCGATGACTTCGGCGGCGGTGAGGTTGCTGTTGAATCCTTGCTTGCCGGTGGAGCAGAAACTGCAGTCCAGGGCGCAACCGGCCTGGGACGATACGCACAACGTACCGCGCTTGCCCTGGGGGATGTAGACGGTTTCGACGCAACTGCCGGAGGCCACGCGCACGACCCATTTGCGGGTACCGTCCGCGGAGATGTCCTCGCTGACCACTTCGGGCCCGCGGATCTCGGCGCAGTTCTTGAGCTTTTCGCGCAACGCCTTGCCGACGTTGGTCATGGCGTCGAAATCATCGACGCCAAAGTGGTGAATCCACTTCATTACCTGACCGGCACGGAAGCGCTTCTCCCCTATCGAGTCGAAGAACTTTTCCATTTCCGGCTGGGTCAGCCCCAACAGGTTAGTCTTGCCAGTAGATGTCGTCATGGATTCACCCTCACCCGAAAGCCTTGGCTTAGCGAGTGGTTACCTCGGTAGCTGCGAAGAAGTAGGCGATTTCGCGAGCGGCAGCGGCTTCGGAGTCCGAACCGTGGACGGCGTTGGCGTCGATGGACTCGGCGAAGTCGGCGCGGATGGTGCCTGGAGCAGCTTCTTTAGGGTTGGTAGCGCCCATCAGCTCACGGTTGCGAGCGATGGCGTTCTCGCCTTCCAGAACCTGGACAACGACCGGACCGGAAGTCATGAAGGCAACCAGGTCACCGAAGAAACCGCGCTCTTTGTGCTCGGCGTAGAAGCCTTCGGCCTCGGCCTTGGACAGTTGCTTGATTTTCGAGGCGACGATTTTCAGGCCGGCGTCTTCGAAGCGGGTGGTGATCTTGCCGATCACGTTCTTGGCAACGGCGTCAGGCTTGATGATCGAGAAAGTACGTTGAACAGCCATGGTGTAACTCCAGAAACAGTAAGTGATGCGAAAAATTAAACCCGCGAATTATACGCGGGTTCAGGGGGATTGCCTAACCTGCCGAGTGCGCTCAGTCGGCTTCTTCGATCCAGGCGGCCTGGATGGCTTCCAGGACCTTCTCGCCACCGCGTGCCGGATCGTCGTTGAAGTCTGGCAATGCCAGCACCCAGCGGTGCAGATCGACGAAATTCACGTAACGAGGATCGACTTCCGGCTTGCTTTCGGCAAGCTGGATAGCGATTTCAAGTACATCAATCCATTTCAGGCTCATGTCGGGCTCCAGGATCAATGCGGCGCTTCGGCGGCGTGGTTGAGCGAATACTTGGGAATCTCGATGGTCAGGTCCTGGTCACCGACCTTGACCTGGCAGGCCAGGCGCGACTGCGCTTCCAGGCCCCAGGCCTTGTCCAGCATGTCTTCTTCCAGCTCATCGGCTTCCTCGACCGAGTCGAAGCCCTTGCGCACGATGCAGTGGCAGGTGGTGCAGGCGCACACGCCGCCGCAGGCGCTTTCGATCTCGATGTGATGGTCATGGGCCAGTTCGAGAATGGACGTCCCCGGCGCCGCCTCGACGGTCAGGCCATCCGGGCAGAACTTCTCGTGGGGCAGAAATGTAACCTGCGGCATCAGTTATCCTCGATCTCATTCAGGTTGCGCCCGGCCAGCGCGGCTTTGACCGTCGAATCAAGACGCCGGGCGGCAAAGGCATCGGTCACCTGCGACAGACGCTTGGTCTGCTGCTCGATGGCCGCGCCATCGGTGCCGTTCATCAAATCACGCAAGTCTTGCATCTGTTGTTCGATCGCAGCGCGCTCTTCGGCGTCCAGCAGGCGCTCGCCGTCGGCGTCGAGGGCGCCCTGCACCGCTTCGAGCAGGCGCTCGGCATCCACCTGGTGCTCGCGCAACTGCCGTGCGGCCTTGTCGTTGCCGGCGTGCTCGAAAGAGTCCTTGAGCATGCGGGCGATCTCGCCATCGGTCAGGCCATACGACGGCTTGACCTGGATGCTCGATTCCACGCCCGAACCCAGCTCCCGCGCCGAAACACTGAGCAGGCCGTCGGCATCGACCTGGAAGGTCACGCGGATCTTCGCCGCACCGGCGACCATGGCCGGGATGCCGCGCAATTCGAAGCGCGCCAGGGAACGGCAGTCGCTGATCAGCTCGCGCTCACCCTGGAGCACGTGGATCATCATTGCCGACTGGCCGTCCTTGTAGGTGGTGAACTCCTGGGCACGGGCAACCGGGATGGTGGTGTTGCGCGGAATCACCTTCTCCATCAGCCCGCCCATGGTCTCCAGCCCCAGGGACAGCGGAATCACGTCCAGCAACAGCAGTTCGCCGCCATCACGCTGGTTGCCGGCCAGGGTATCGGCCTGGATCGCGGCGCCGATGGCAACCACCTGGTCCGGGTCGATATCGGTCAGCGGCTGGCGGCCGAACAGCTCGCCAACGGCGCTGCGCACGCGCGGGACACGGGTAGAACCGCCGACCATGACCACGGCACTGACTTCTTCCAGCTCGACACCGCTGTCGCGCACGGCACGGCGGCAGGCCTTGAGGCTGCGGGCGATCATCGGCTCGATCAGCGCATCGAAGGCGGCGCGGGTGAGCTCGGCCTGCCAGTCGCCGTAGCTGACGGTGACGGCTTCGGCGTCGGTCAGCGCTTCCTTGGCCGCGCAGGCGGTCTCCAGGAGGCGGCGCTGGGCGCTCGGGTCGAGATCGGAGGACAGGCCAGCGGATTCCATGATCCAGGTGGCGATGGCGTAGTCGAAGTCATCGCCGCCCAGGGCAGTATCACCACCGGTGGCCAGCACTTCGAAGACCCCGCCAGTCAGGCGCAGGATGGAAATATCGAAGGTGCCGCCGCCCAGGTCGTAGATGGCCACCACGCCTTCGGCGTTCTGGTCCAGGCCATAGGCCACGGCCGCAGCGGTGGGCTCGTTGAGCAGGCGCAGCACGTTCAGCCCGGCCAGCCGCGCGGCGTCCTTGGTGGCCTGGCGCTGGGCGTCGTCGAAATAGGCCGGAACGGTGATCACTGCACCGACCAGCTCGCCGCCGAGGGTCGCTTCGGCACGCTGGCGCAACACCTTGAGGATGTCGGCCGAGACTTCCACCGGGCTCTTCGGCCCCTGGACAGTCTCGATGAACGGCATGTGCGACTCGCCGCCAACGAAGCGGTACGGCAGTTGCTCGCCCAGTTGCTTGACGTCCGCCAGGCCACGCCCCATCAGGCGCTTGACCGAGAGGATGGTGTTCAGCGGATCGGCCGACGCCGCGTCGCGGGCGCTGTGGCCGACATCGATGCGATCGGCGTGGTAGCGCACCGCGGACGGCAGGATCACCCGGCCTTCGGCGTCGGGCAACGGAGCGGAAAGACCACTGCGCAGGGCAGCGACCAGCGAGTTGGTGGTGCCAAGGTCGATACCCACGGCCAGGCGACGCTGGTGGGGTTGAGGGCTCTGACCGGGTTCGGCGATCTGCAGTAGGGCCATGCTTATCTGAATACCAAAGGTGCCGCCAGCGGCGACACCGGGTTAATCGTCGAGGCGCTCTTCCAGCTGGCGCACTTCATAGGCGAGCTTGTCGAGGAACTGCATGCGGCGCATCAGGCGCTCGGCCTGGTCACGCTGCGCGGCGTCGTTCCAGCACGCGGCGAACTCCTCGTTGAGGGCTTCCTGGGCGACCTTCAAGCGACGCTTGAAAGCGGCGACACCGTCGAGGTCGGCACTGTCCTGGAGATCCTCGAGCTCTTCGCGCCATTGCATCTGCTGGAAGAGAAACTCGGGGTCGTGGACCGTGACTTCCTGCGGCACTTCGTGACCGCTGATCGCCAACAGGTAACGCGCCCGACGGGGCGCGCTCTTGAGGGTCTGGTAGGCCTCGTTGAGGCCGGCGGAACGCTCCAGCGCCAGGCGCTGTTCGCGCTCGCTGGCGTCGGCGAAGCGGTCCGGATGCACCGCGCGGGCCAGCTCGCGGTAGCGAGTGGCCAGCTGGTCCAGGTCCAGACGGAAGTCCGGTTGCAGGTCAAACAGGGCGAAATGACAAGGAGTACCCACGCGCAGCCTCAAACGTTGAAGCTTTCGCCGCAGCCACACTCACCGCGCACGTTGGGGTTGTTGAACTTGAAGCCTTCGTTCAACCCTTCCTTGACGAAGTCCAGCTCGGTGCCGTCGAGGTAGACCAGGCTTTTCGGGTCGATGATGACCTTCATGCCGTGGCTTTCGAAGACCTGGTCTTCGGCATTCGGCTCGTCGACGAATTCCAGCACGTAGGCCAGACCGGAGCAGCCGGTAGTACGGACGCCCAGGCGAATGCCGTCACCTTTGCCGCGTCCTTCGAGGGAGCGCCGCACATGGTTGGCGGCGGCTTCTGTCATGCTGATAGCCATCGAGACTCCTTGACCTGCAACAGGCGGGTTAGATCAAACCTTTCTTCTGCTTGTAATCGCGAACGGCCGCCTTGATGGCGTCCTCGGCGAGCACCGAGCAGTGGATCTTCACCGGCGGCAGGGCCAGTTCTTCGGCCAGCTGGGTGTTCTTGATGGTTTCGGCTTCGTCCAGGGTCTTGCCCTTCATCCACTCGGTGGCGAGGGAGCTGGAAGCGATGGCCGAACCGCAGCCGTAGGTCTTGAACTTGGCGTCTTCGATGACGCCCTGCTCGTTGACCTTGATCTGCAGGCGCATCACGTCGCCGCACGCCGGAGCGCCGACCATGCCGGTGCCGACATCCGGATCCTCGGCGTTCATCTTGCCGACGTTACGCGGGTTTTCGTAGTGGTCGATGACCTTTTCACTGTATGCCATGGTGCAATTCCTTCCTCATCAGGGAGCCGCTCTTGCTGGCGACTACTTAGTGCGCAGCCCACTCGATCTTGGAGATGTCGACGCCGTCTTTGTACATGTCCCACAGCGGCGACAATTCGCGCAGCTTGGTAACGGCCTCGCAGACTTTCTGCGCGGCGTAGTCGATTTCTTCTTCGGTGGTGAAGCGGCCGAAGGTGAAACGGATCGAGCTGTGCGCCAGCTCGTCGTTGCGGCCCAGGGCGCGCAGGACGTAGGACGGCTCGAGGGATGCCGAAGTACAGGCGGAACCGGACGACACGGCCAGGTCCTTGAGCGCCATGATCAGCGACTCGCCTTCGACATAGTTGAAGCTCAGGTTCAGGTTGTGCGGGATACGCGAAGTCAGGCTGCCGTTGACGTACAGCTCTTCCAGGCCTTGTACCTGCTTGAAGAAGCGATCGCTCAGGGCCTTGATGCGCACGTTCTCGCTGGCCATCAGCTCCTTCGCCACGGCGAAGGCCTCGCCCATGCCGACGATCTGGTGGGTAGCCAGGGTGCCGGAGCGCATGCCGCGCTCGTGACCGCCACCGTGCATCGCCGCTTCCAGGCGTACGCGAGGCTTGCGGCTGACGTACAGCGCGCCGATGCCTTTGGGGCCGTAGGTCTTGTGGGCGGAGAACGACATCAGGTCGACTTTCAGCTTCTGCAGGTCGATCTCGACCTTGCCGGTGGACTGGGCTGCATCGACATGGAACAGCACGCCGCGGGAGCGGGTCAGCTCGCCGATGGCCGCGATGTCGTTGATGGTGCCGATCTCGTTGTTCACGTGCATGACCGAAACCAGGATGGTGTCTTCACGCAGCGCGGCTTCGACCAGCGCCGGAGTGATCAGGCCGTCTTCGCCCGGTTCCAGGTAGGTGACTTCGAAGCCTTCGCGCTCGAGCTGGCGAGTGCTGTCCAGGACCGCCTTGTGCTCGATCTTGGAGGTGATGATGTGCTTGCCCTTGGAGCCGTAGAAGTGCGCAACGCCCTTCAGCGCCAGGTTGTCGGATTCGGTGGCACCGCTGGTCCAGACGATTTCGCGTGGATCGGCGTTGACCAGGTCGGCCACCTGGCGGCGCGCGTTCTCGACCGCTTCTTCAGCCTTCCAGCCGAAGACGTGGGAGCGCGAGGCCGGGTTACCGAAGTTCCCGTCGACCAGCAGGCATTCGCTCATCTTCTGGGCGACGCGTGGGTCGACCGGAGTGGTCGCGGAATAATCGAGGTAGATCGGCAACTTCATTGAATATCTCCTATCAGGCAGGCACGTCGCTCGTTCGACACGGTCAATCGACGGCGGACGTTTCAATCTTGTCCAGTGGGGCACGGCCCGCTACGCGGCGCTGGTCCTGGCGCAGGGCGACTTCCTGGACTTCACGGCGGGTCACGAGGTCGGCCAGGCTGATTCCGCTGAGGAATTCATGGATCCGGGCGCTGAGATCACACCACAGGTGGTGGGTCAGGCAGGTGTCACCGGCATGGCAATCGCCGAGCCCCTGGCAACGGGTGGCATCGACCGATTCGTTGACCGCATCGATCACCTGGGCCACCTGGATGCTTTCCATCACCCGCGAGAGCTGGTAGCCGCCACCCGGGCCGCGCACGCTGGAAACCAGGTTGCTGCGGCGCAGCTTGGCGAACAGCTGCTCCAGATAGGAAAGGGAAATACCTTGGCGCTCGGAGATGTCGGCCAGGGAGACCGGCCCATTTTGCGCGTGCAGTGCCAGATCGAGCATGGCAGTCACGGCGTATCGGCCTTTAGTAGTCAGTCGCATGGCTATTTGATACCACGGGGGTTACGGGATGTGTGCGAGTATGCGATTCCCGAGCATTTAAGTCAACTATAAGACCTAGTGCTTTAGTCGGGATTGCGCCTGAACGGCGGCGCAGATCATAGCAAAGTCGGGGCGCGATCACACGCCCCGATTTGCCCGGCGGGCCGTCAATGCGCGGGCGCGTCGCTGCGCAGCTCGCCCTTGACGCAAGCGAAGTCTTCTTCGTGCAGGGCCGGCAGCTCCGTGGCGCGATAGTCGCTACCGAGCCTGGTCAGGGCACCGCACATATCCTCCAGGCGTCCGTCCACCGCTTGCAGGTGGTCGAGCAACTGACCGATGGCGCGAGCCACGGGGTCGGGCATGTCCTCGCTGACGCCGTAGGCATCGAAGCCGATCTTCTCGGCGATGGCCTTGCGCCGGGCCTCCTGCTCGCCATCGGTCTTGACGATGATCCGCCCGGGGATGCCCACCGCCGTGGCGCCAGCCGGCACCGCCTTGGTCACCACCGCATTGGAGCCGATCTTGGCCCCGGCCCCGACGGTAAACGGCCCGAGCACCTTGGCCCCGGCGCCGACCACCACGCCATCTTCCAGGGTCGGGTGACGCTTGCCCTTGTTCCAGCTGGTGCCACCCAGGGTCACGCCCTGGTAGAGGGTGACGTCGTCGCCGATCTCGGCGGTTTCGCCGATGACGATGCCCATGCCGTGGTCGATGAAGAACCGCCGGCCGACCTTGGCCCCCGGGTGAATCTCGATGCCGGTCAGCCAGCGCCCGAAGTTGGACACCAGGCGGGCCAACCATTTCCAGTCCTTTTGCCACAGGCAATGCGCCGCGCGGTGCAGCCAGATCGCGTGCATGCCCGGATAGCAGGTCAGCACCTCAAAGGCATTGCGTGCCGCCGGGTCACGGTGGAAAACGCTTTGGATATCTTCACGCAGACGCTCGAACATTTACTGATCCTTCCGCTTATGCGCATCGCCCCGGGCCGCTTTTTGGGTTTCGGTGAGGATGCCGCGCAAAATACTCATTTCCGAACGATTCACCGCACTGCGTCCGAACAGGCGACGCAGACGCGGCATCAGGTGCTTGGGCTTGGCCGGATCGAGGAACCCGATCTGCACCAGGGTGCTTTCCAGGTGTCCGTAGAACCGCTCCATCTCGTCCATGGTGGCCAGTTCCTCGACCACTTCGTCCTTGTCCGTTTTTACCGCCTGCGGCTCGCGGGCCAGCCAGGCGGTACGAACCTCGTAGCTCAGCACCTGCACCGCCGCCGCCAGGTTAAGCGAGCTGAAGTCCGGGTTGGAGGGGATATGCACGTGGTAATGACATCGCTGCAGCTCTTCGTTGGTCAGGCCGGCGTGTTCACGACCGAAGACCAGCGCCACCTCCTCGCCCTGCGCGGCGCGGGCGACGAACTCGCTGCCGCACTCGCGGGGATCGAGCATCGGCCAGGGCAGGCTGCGACTGCGGGCGCTGGTGCCAACCACCAAGGTGCAGCCGACCAGGGCCTCTTCCAGGGACGCGACGACCTGCGCGGACGCCAGCACATCATCGGCGCCGGAGGCCCGGGCGCTGGCCTCGGGAGAAGGGAAGTCCGCCGGATTCACCAGCACGAGGCGCGACAGTCCCATGTTCTTCATGGCACGCGCAGCCCCGCCGATATTCCCGGGATGACTGGTACAGACCAGGACGACACGAATATTTTGCAGCACGTCAGGCGCTCACAGACATGAAATCAGGGGGGAGCAAATCTTACAGAAGCGACCGGCGTAACGCTACGTAAGCAAATGTTGCCCCACAGCGCCGTAAGTTTTCTGATAGACTGTGCGGCTTTCATTTCTTTAAAACTCAGGTGAAACGTCCATGCAGCCCATGCTGAATATCGCGCTGCGCGCCGCCCGCAGCGCCAGCGAACTGATTTTCCGCTCAATCGAACGCCTGGATACCATCAAGGTTGATGAAAAGGACGCCAAGGACTACGTGTCCGAAGTCGACCGCGCCGCCGAGAAGGTCATCATCGATGCGCTGCGCAAGGCGTATCCGAACCACGCCATCCAGGGCGAAGAGACCGGTCTGCATGCCGGCAGCGGCGAAGGCGAAGACTACCTGTGGATCATCGATCCGCTGGACGGCACCACCAACTTCCTGCGTGGCGTTCCGCACTTCGCGGTCAGCATCGCCTGCAAATACCGCGGCCGCCTGGAGCACGCCGTGGTTCTCGACCCGGTACGCCAGGAAGAATTCACCGCCAGCCGTGGCCGTGGCGCCCAGCTCAATGGTCGTCGCCTGCGCGTCAGCTCGCGCACCAGCCTCGAAGGCGCCCTGCTGGGCACCGGCTTCCCGTTCCGCGACAACCAGATGGAATACCTGGACAACTACCTGGGCATGTTCCGCGCCCTGGTCGGCCAGACCGCCGGCATCCGCCGCGCCGGCGCCGCCAGCCTGGACCTGGCCTACGTGGCTGCCGGTCGTTTCGATGCCTTCTGGGAATCGGGCCTGTCGGAATGGGACATGGCTGCAGGCGCGCTGCTGATCCAGGAAGCGGGCGGCCTGGTCAGCGATTTCACCGGTGGCCATGACTTCCTCGAGAAAGGCCATGTGGTCGCCGGCAACATCAAGTGCTTCAAGGCTGTGCTGACGGCGATCCAGCCGCACCTGCCGCCTTCGGTCAAGCGCTGAGTTTCGCCTGAAAATGAAAAAAGCACCTTTCGAGGTGCTTTTTTTGTGGCCCGGAATTGATGTCGCCTGATCTGGCCTCATCGCTGGCAACGCCAGCTCCCACAGGGTTTTGAGCTGCGCCGCGAAACCTGTGGGAGCCGGCGTTGCCGGCGATAAGGTCAGCAGCCTCACCCAATACTGGGCTGACTGCACCTGCCGCCCTCGGTCAAGCATTGAGTTTCGCCTGAAAATGAAAAAAGCACCTTTCGAGGTGCTTTTTCTGTGCCTGGATTTCAGGAGCGCCGCGCACCTTGTGGGAGCGGGTTCACCCGCGATTGCTGTAGTAAATTCACCATCGCAATCGCGGGTGAACCCGCTCCCACAGGGTCCGCGCCAGCCATCAAGGCAGCTTACTGGGCTGGCTGCCCCGGCTGGGCCTGACCCAGCACCAGGTTACCCTGCTTGTCCAGCGGGATCTGCGAGCCCGGGTCGCGGTCCATCCGCACCTGGCCGACCTTGTCGCCGATGGTGTACTTCACGTCATACCCGACCACCTTCTCGCTCACGTCATTGACGGTGTTGCAGCGGGTCTGGGTGGTGGTGTAGGTGTCGCTGTTCTGCATGTGCTCCTGCACCTTGTTACCGGCATAGCCGCCGCCGACCGCACCGGCCACGGTGGCGATCTTCTTGCCGGTGCCGCCGCCGATCTGGTTGCCGAGCAGGCCACCGGCAAGCGCACCGACCACGGTACCGGCGATCTGGTGCTGATCCTGCACCGGCCGCTGCCGGGTGACCGTGACGTCCTTGCAGACTTCCCGTGGCGTCTTGACGGTCGTCTTGACCGGTTGCACGCCAGTTACCTGGGCGTATTCCGGTCCGTTATTGACCAGGCTGTAGGTCGCGACAGCACCTCCGGCAGTCACACCGACAGCACCCAGTACCGCACCCACCAGCATCGACTTGTTCACGTGAACCTCCTGATTTACCCGCGGGTATCAATCCGCGCTTCTCCCAGCCTTGGAGCAAAAAAAAAGGCGCGAGTTCAACACTCGCGCCCTTCTCTTGCGCCAACGGCGCCGGAAGCTGCCTTATGGACGGTCGTCCACACCCTCGGTCTTGGCCGGAGGAATCAGGTCTTCCGTGGTCAGGTTCAGCCAGATCAGTACCACGTTGGCGATGTAGATCGACGAGTAGGTACCCGCCAGGACACCCACCAACAAAGCCACCGAGAAGCCCCACAGGTTGTCGCCGCCGAAGATCAGCAGGGCGGCGATGGCCAGCAGGGTGGAGACCGAAGTCGCCACGGTCCGCAGCAGGGTCTGGGTGGTCGAGATGTTGATGTTCTCGATCAGCGTCGCCTTGCGCAGCACGCGGAAGTTCTCGCGGACCCGGTCGAACACGACGATGGTGTCGTTGAGCGAGTAACCGATGATCGCCAGCACCGCCGCCAGTACCGTCAGGTCGAAGGTGATCTGGAAGAACGACAGGATACCCATGGTTACCACGACGTCGTGGACCAGCGAGAGGATGGCGCCCACGGCGAACTTCCACTGGAAGCGGAAGGCCAGGTAGATCAGGATGCCGCCCAGCGCCATGAGCATGCCGAGGCCGCCCTGGTCGCGCAGTTCCTCACCCACCTGCGGGCCGACGAACTCGACGCGCTTGACCGTGGCCGGGTTGTCGCCGCCGATTTTCTTCAGCGCGTCGGCAACCTTGTTGCCCAGTTGAGGATCATCGCCAGGCATGCGCACCAGCAGGTCGGTGGTTGCACCGAAGCTCTGCACCACGGCCTCGTGGAAACCGGAATTGACCAGCTCCTCGCGGACCTTGCCCAGGTCGGCCGGACGCTCGTAGGTCAGCTCGATGAGCGTACCCCCGGTGAAGTCCAGGCCGAAGTTCAGGCCCTTGTGGAACCAGCTGAACAGTGCCACCACCGTGAGGAGCATGGTGACGGCGAACGCAATATTGCGCACGCCCATGAAGTTGATCGTACGTAGCATGGCAGCCCCTTAAACCCACAGCTTCTTGATGTCGCGGCCGCCATAGATCCCGTTGACGATCGCACGGGTAACCAGAATGGCAGTGAACATGGAGGTGAAGATACCCAGCGACATGGTGACCGCGAAGCCCTTGACCGGGCCGGTGCCCATGGCGAAGAGGATGCCGCCGACCAGCAGGGTGGTCAGGTTGGCGTCGAGAATCGCCGTGTAGGCACGGTCGAAACCTTCGTGGATGGCGCGCTGCGCCGACATGCCATTGGCCAGCTCCTCGCGGATACGCGAGAAGATCAGCACGTTGGCGTCGACCGCCATACCCATGGTCAGCACGATACCGGCGATACCAGGCAGCGTCAGGGTCGCGCCGAGCAGCGACATCAGCGCCAGCAGCAGGACCATGTTGCCCGCCAGGGCGACGGTGGCGATCAGGCCGAAGAAGCGGTAGATGGCCATGATGAACAGCGAGACGAACAGCATGCCCCACAGCGACGCATCGATACCCTTGGTGATGTTGTCGGCACCCAGGCTCGGGCCGATGGTGCGTTCTTCAGCGAAGTACATCGGCGCGGCCAGGCCACCGGCACGCAGCAGCAGGGCCAGCTCGGACGATTCGCCCTGGCCGTTCAGGCCGGTGATGCGGAACTGGCTGCCCAGCGGCGACTGGATGGTCGCCAGGCTGATGATCTTCTTGTCTTCCTGGAAGGTCTGCACCGCCACGTCCTTCTCGACGCCGTCGACCACCTGCTTCTCGTAGCGGGTGACCGGACGCTGCTCGATGAAGATCACCGCCATGCTGCGCCCGACGTTGCTGCGGGTCGCGCGGCTCATCAGTTCGCCACCATGGCCGTCGAGACGGATGTTGACCTGCGGACGGCCGTGCTCGTCGTAGCTGGCCTGGGCATCGGTGACCTGGTCACCGGTGATGATCAGGCCACGCTCGACCGGCGCGGAACGCCCGCCTTCACGGAACTCGAAGACCTCGGTAGTCGCCTTGGTCGCATCAGGGCCTGCGCCCAGGCGGAACTCAAGGTTGGCGGTCTTGCCGAGGATACGCTTGGCTTCGGCGGTGTCCTGCACGCCCGGCAGCTCGACCACGATGCGGTTGGCACCCTGGCGCTGAACCAGCGGCTCGGCGACGCCCAGCTCGTTGACGCGGTTACGTACCGTGGTCAGGTTCTGCTTGATCGCGTATTCACGGATTTCCGTGATCTTCGCCGGCGAGATCGCCAGACGCAGTACCGAGAGGTCGTTACGCTCGGTGGTGGTCAGGTCGAAATCGTTGAAATTCTTGCGGATCAGGCTGCGGGCCTGTTCGCGGGTCGCATCGTCGGAGAAGCCCAGCTGGATGCCACCATCCTGCTGCGGCAGGCTGCGGTAGCGGACCTTCTCTTTGCGCAGGAGGCTCTTGACCTCGCCTTCGTAGACTTTCAGGCGCGCGGCCATGGCCTTGTCCATGTCCACTTCGAGCAGGAAGTGCACACCACCGGACAGGTCGAGACCGAGCTTCATCGGGTGAGCGCCGATGCTGCGCAGCCATTGTGGCGTGGTCGGGGCCAGGTTCAGCGCCACCACGTAATCATCGCCCAGTGCCTTGCGCACCACGTCCTTGGCCGGAAGCTGGTCTTCCTGCTTGACCAGGCGCAGCAACGCACCCTTGCCGTTCTCGCCCAGAGTAGCGGCCTTCACCGCGATTCCGGCATCGCCCAGCGCCTTGCTGGCGCGGTCCAGGTCGGCCTGGCTGACCTGCAGCGCAGTGCTGGCGCCGCTGACCTGCACAGCCGGATCGTCAGGGTAGAGGTTGGGAGCGGAATAAATAAAACCGATCGCCAGTACCGCCAGGATCAGTGCGTATTTCCATAGAGGAGTTTTGTTCAGCATCACGCCGCCCGTTCAAGACGCGGGGCGCCTTGCGCGCCCCGTCGATTGGATAAAAACTAATCAGATCGCTTTCAGCGTACCTTTCGGCAGGGTGGCCGCGATGGCGCCCTTCTGGAACTTCAGTTCGACCGAGTCGGACACTTCGAGTACCACGAAGTCATCGCTGACCTTGACGATCTTGCCGGCGATGCCACCGTTGGTGACCACTTCGTCGCCCTTTTGCAGGTTGCTCAGCAGGTTCTTCTGCTCTTTGGCACGTTTGGCCTGCGGGCGCCAGATCATCAGGTAGAAGATGACCAGGAAACCGACCAGGAAGATCCACTCGAAGCCGGTACCGGCCGGGCCGGCAGCAGCGGCTGGGGCGGCGGCGTCCGCGTAAGCGGCAGGAATCAGAAAGCTCATTTGGCACTCCAGTTGCAAAAGTTATGTTTGTCAGGATGGCAAAACATCAATCCAAAGGCGGCACGGGGAGTCCGCGTTTGGCATAAAAGGCGTCGACAAAGGCGGCCAATGTACCTTGTTGAATTGCCTCGCGCAAACCAGCCATCAGGCGCTGGTAATGACGCAAGTTGTGGATTGTATTCAACATGGCGCCGAGCATTTCGCCGCATTTATCCAGGTGATGCAGATAGGCGCGGGAGAAGTTCTGGCAGGTGTAGCAGTCGCAGGTCGGATCCAGTGGCGAATCATCATGACGATGGAACGCGTTGCGGATTTTCAGCACGCCGGTATCGATGAACAGATGGCCGTTCCGCGCATTGCGGGTAGGCATCACGCAGTCGAACATGTCAACGCCGCGGCGCACACCCTCAACAAGATCCTCCGGCTTGCCAACCCCCATAAGGTAACGAGGTTTGTCAGCGGGCATCTGCCCCGGCAGGTAGTCGAGCACCTTGATCATCTCGTGCTTCGGCTCGCCCACCGACAGGCCGCCGATGGCCAGGCCATCGAAGCCGATCTTGTCCAGGCCTTCCAGGGAGCGCATGCGCAGGTCCTGGTGCATGCCGCCCTGGACGATGCCGAACAGCGCCGCGGTGCTGTCGCCGTGGGCGTTCTTCGAGCGCTGGGCCCAGCGCAGCGACAGCTCCATGGAGATGCGCGCCACGTCTTCGTCGGCCGGGTACGGCGTGCACTCGTCGAAGATCATCACGATGTCCGAGCCCAGGTCGCGCTGGACCTGCATCGACTCTTCCGGGCCCATGAACACTTTCGAGCCGTCCACCGGGGAAGCGAAGGTGACGCCCTCTTCCTTGATCTTGCGCATCGCGCCCAGGCTGAACACCTGGAAACCGCCGGAGTCGGTGAGGATCGGGCCTTTCCACTGCATGAAATCGTGCAGGTCGCCGTGGGCCTTGATCACCTCGGTGCCCGGGCGCAGCCACAGGTGGAAGGTGTTGCCGAGGATGATCTCGGCGCCGATGGCCTCGATGTCCCGAGGCAGCATGCCCTTGACCGTGCCATAGGTGCCCACCGGCATGAACGCCGGGGTTTCCACGGTGCCACGGGGGAAGGTCAGGCGGCCGCGACGGGCCTTGCCGTCGGTGGCCAGCAACTCGAAGGACATACGACAGGTGCGACTCATGCTTGATCCTCGGGGCCGCGCGGCGCCGGATTGCGGGTGATGAACATGGCATCACCGTAACTGAAGAAGCGGTACTCGTTGCTCACCGCCGCGGCGTAGGCGGCCATGGTTTCCGGGTAACCGGCGAAGGCCGAAACCAGCATCAGCAGCGTGGACTCGGGCAAATGGAAGTTGGTGACCAGGGCATCGACCACATGGAACGGACGGCCCGGGAAAATGAAGATATCGGTGTCGCCGCTGAACGGCTTGAGCACGCCATCGCGCGCCGCGCTCTCCAGCGAGCGCACGCTGGTGGTACCCACCGCCACCACCCGGCCACCGCGCGCACGGCAGGCGGCCACGGCATCCACCACATCCTGGCTTACTTCGAGCCACTCTTTATGCATGTGGTGGTCTTCGATGCGTTCCACCCGCACCGGCTGGAAAGTGCCGGCGCCGACATGCAGGGTCACGAAGGCGGTCTCGACGCCCTTCTCGGCGATCTTCGCCAGCAGGTCCTCATCGAAATGCAGCCCGGCGGTAGGCGCGGCCACCGCACCGGCGCGCTCGGCGTACACGGTCTGGTAGCGCTCACGGTCGGCGCCCTCGTCGGGGCGGTCTATATAAGGAGGCAGCGGCATATGGCCGACGCGGTCCAGCAGCGGCAGCACCTCTTCGGTAAAGCGCAGCTCGAACAGCGTATCGTGGCGCGCCACCATCTCGGCCTCGCCACCGCCCTCCACGAGGATCTGCGAACCCGGCTTCGGCGCCTTGCTCGAGCGCACATGGGCCAGCACGCGATGGCTGTCCAGCACCCGCTCCACCAGGATCTCCAGCTTGCCGCCGGACGCCTTCTGGCCGAACAGACGGGCCGGAATCACCCGGGTGTTGTTGAACACCATCAGATCGCCCGGGCGCAGGTACTCCAGCAGATCGGCGAACTGCCGATGCGCCAGCGCCCCGCTCGGCCCATCGAGCACCAACAGGCGACTGGCGCGCCGCTCGGCGAGGGGATGGCGGGCGATCAGGGAATCGGGCAGTTCGAAAGAAAAATCGGCGACGCGCATGGGCAATGGGGGTACGGGTTCGACAGGGCCGGGAAGTTTAGCCGAAAGCGGAAAAATTGACCATGAAAGCTGATTGACCAACGGTAGGTGGCTCTTTATACTCCGCCGCCACATGCCCTGATGGCGGAATTGGTAGACGCGGCGGATTCAAAATCCGTTTTCGAAAGGAGTGGGAGTTCGAGTCTCCCTCGGGGCACCAAATCTGAAAAAACCGACCTTTTTAGGTCGGTTTTTTTGTGGGTGGGATTTGGTGGTGCGGTCTGCTGGGGTTTTTAGCTGCCTATACGGTAGTGAACATCCATCCTGGCCTTCATGTTATGTGCTTACGTTTCTGAGCTGCCTATACGGCAGTGAACCAGGTGCTGGTGGGCCATTTTTTGAACAAACCTTTCTGAGCTGCCGTATAGGCACCTCAGAAAATCATCGAAGTTCATGTTGAATGCGTTGTTGGGTTCACTGCCGTATAGGCAGTTCATAAGGACACACGACGGGAACAGAAGTAAAAGGTGTTGCATACAGCAACGAAAACGCTCCTATTTCCGACTTTCTTGTAGGCAATTTCCCAAGCATACTCCCCGCCCCCACCCAGCGGTTGCGTCATCTGGAAACGGTGCCTAGGCTTCCCCGGTCGTTGCGGTACGAACGACCGGATTAGCAGTCCGAACCACGTTTGAATCCATAGCAACCGATTTATGGTGGCTGTGCGTGCGGGCACCCTAGGGTGCGCCGGGTTCCTACGTGTCCGGTCTGCTAACCCACGCACAGTCGCCTCCATTCGTTTAGCAGCGAGGCGGGGCGATACCGTTAACTCACGTAGGTATCACTCCATGAAGAAGCTCGTACCCGATCCACCACCCGTCCTCTGCATCCGCGCAGGCATGTCGCCCGCAGAAGCCATTTACAAGGCTGAAAAGCACCTCCAGAGCGCGATCTCCTCGCTGAACGAATTACCCGAACAGGCATTGCCCATGAACCAGACCAGGCTCACCGGTGCGATCCTCAATATCAAGATCGGCAGAACCCTGCTGACGGTCGCAAGGGCCAAGTCAGGGGCCAGCGTTCCGGTACAGTGATTCACCGCTGCGGGCTTGCCCCGCAGCACCGCTCTTCCCTCCCGCGTCCTTTCTCTCAAGCCAATGAAACCCACCCCACCCACCACCACTCCATAAACCAAGCCCCCCAAAACGAGCCCCACCCCATGATCCACCTTGGCTGCGCCGGCTGGAGCCTGTCCCGCGATTACGCCGAGGCCTTTCCCGGGCCCGGAAGCCATTTGCAGCGTTATGCGAACGTGCTGAATGCAGTGGAGATCAACAGTTCGTTCTACCGTCCGCACCGGCCAGCGACCTATGCGCGCTGGGCCGAGTCGGTGCCGGCTGGCTTTCGCTTTGCGGTGAAGGTGCCGCAGGTAATTACCCATGAACGCCGCCTGGTGGATTGCGCCGGGGAACTGGACGGCTTTCTGGCGCAGTGCAAGGAACTGGGCGAGCGCCTGGGTGTGTTGCTGGTGCAACTGCCGCCGTCGCTGGTGTTCGAGGCGCAGGTGGTCGAGCGGTTTTTCGTGGCGCTGCGCAGTCAGTACGACGGCGGCCTGGCGGTGGAGCCGCGGCATGCGAGCTGGAGGGCAGCAGACGGGCTGTTGAAGGATATGCGCGTGGCGCAGGTCGCGGCGGATCCGTCACGGTTCGGCGCCGATGAGGCGCCCAGGGGTTGGCCAGGGCTGGCCTATTGGCGGTTGCATGGCTCACCCCGGATCTACTTCAGCGAGTATCCGCAGGAGTGGTTGCGCAATCTGGCTGCGCGGCTGAAGGAATGCGAGAGCAATGGGTGCGAGACCTGGTGCATATTCGACAATACGGCGGCGGGTGCAGCACTAGGGAATGCATTGGGCTTGAAGCGGTTGATCGGGTCGTGTGCCGACCACACTGCATGCCCGTGAGCCGGTTACTTGCCGGCTTTACTTGAATGCCCTCCCAAGGCCGGAGGGGTGTCGGCAAAGCCGCTTCAAGAGGGAAAGCGGCTCCGCCTTTCTGGCCACGCTGGTGGCTTATTGCTCTGGCACACGCACCACGATCTGCTTGCCCTTTTCTTCAATGGTGATAGCGATCTCGTTGCCGTTATCGAGCAGTGCGGTTGCGCGGTAGAAGCCGGTCTTCGGCTGATCGCCGATGGTCACCTTCACACACGAAGAGCCCTGCAAGAACTGCTCGTGGATGATTTCGGTCACTAGCGGGCAAGCCGAATCCTCGATCGTGGATTCAGCGCCCATGATGCCCAGTACACCGGAAAGCAAGGCAGCAGGGAACCAGGCAAAGAAATGGTGCTTCTTTTGACCGAGCAGGTTGGCGCGTTTCCACAGGTAGACCGGAACCACCAGGCACCACCAGGGGTTCGGCGCCGGGTACCCGCTCGCCTTCAATTGCTTGGCGTCCCCTACGCAGGCAGCGACGCACAGGCCGACATAGCCAAAGGAATAATTTTTTCCGGTCAACAGTTCAAGTACACCAAAGGCCACTACGCCGCCGATCAGCGCCCAGATATAGCGGTTGTCGACCTGCGCGGCAGCAAGCGGCGGCGCCACAGGGCCGTGGCCGGTTGCTCCCAACTCACTATCCTTCAACGATACCCAGTTACCCTTGCCAGGCCACACCTGGGTGTCCGGTTGAATTGTGTTCGCCGCCACGAACTGCTTCATCTGATCGAACGTGAAAGGCCCTTGCTGCGCGCCATTCGATGCGTAATACCAAGATGCATCCGACATCCCTGTTCTCCTTAAGGCTTGGACTACCCACCTCACAAGGGAAGTGGCCATATGACATTATCGCCATTGGATCCAAGAACTTGAAGCCTTTATTTTCACATCCAGATACATCCGGCGCTTTGCCACGATCTGTCCCATCTGCTTGCATCCCCTGGACCACCACAAGGAGTGATGCAATGAAAACCATGGTTATCGGGGCCAGCAAAGGCCTGGGCAGAGCCCTGATGGAAGGACTGGGCAACAACGGCGACACGCTGGTCGGCGTTTCCCGCACCTGCCCCCGCGACGTGAAACCATTGCCCGGGGTGAGTCTGCAATGGCTCCAGGCCGATCTCGGCGATCCCCTCAAGGCTGCCGATCTACTGGCCGGGTACAGTGCCGAAACCGGCCTCGACACCCTGGTCTACAACCTCGGCATCTGGGAAGACGCCGCCTTCGATGATCATTACAGCTTCCTGAGCGACCGCGACGATCAGTTGCAGGCCATCGTCGATTGCAACATCACCGCGCCGATCCTGCTGATCAAGCGCTTGTTGCCGATCCTGCTGCGCAGCGAGCGCCCGCGCATCATCCTCACCGGCTCCACCTCGGGCCTGCCCCGGAGCGGGCGACCGGAAGTGACCTTCGGCGCCAGCAAGTTCGCCCTGCGCGGCATGGCCGAGGCCCTTCGCGAGGGCTGCCGCGAGCAGCGCCTGGGCGTGACCTGCCTGAACCTGGGCTACCTGAATACCGAAGACCCATTGGCCACGCCCCGCGAGCAGGCCGAGCGGCGCGGCGAAGGCGAGTTGATTCCGCTGCATGACGTGGTGCAGGTGGTGCGGATGGCCCTGAGCCTGTCAGCCGCGAGCTTCGTCAAGGAAATCACCCTGCCGGCGATCCTCGACCCGCGCTTCTGACTCACGCATTTCCCGCAACTGCCGCTTGATCACCTGCACCGGCGGCGCATACAGGAAGCCAAACGACACGCTGTTGCGTCGCCCCTTCACTGCATGGTGCATCAGGTGCGCCTGGTACAGGCGGCGCAGATAGGGATGACGCGGCTTCGGGCGCACAGGCCAGTGGCGGTGGACGATGCCGTCGTGGACCAGCACATAGATGATCCCGAACGCCGCCACGCCCGCACCGATCCATTGCAACGGGTCATGCCCGGCGTTGCCCAGCACGATCAGGGTAATCGCCACCAGGGCGAGGACCAGCAGGTAGACGTCGTTGGTCTCGACCACACCCAGGTGCGGCTCATGGTGCGAGCGATGCAGGAACCAGCCGGGCCCGTGCATCACGTACTTGTGCGCAAGAAAACCGACACCCTCCATGGCGACCAGGGTGCAGAGGAAGATGGCGAGGTGGAGGATCATGTGCAGCCGGTGCCGGGTATGAGGGGTGGGCGTCAGATTAGGGGAAGTGGCAGGGAGAATCCATGACGGGATTGTCATGTGGCGATGGGCTGGCAACATCGATCGGAAGAACCACGCGTA